>JBBRUE010000163.1:0-10332 GCA_038248085.1 Myxococcales bacterium
ACACCGACTTCACGCGCGGCTTCTCTCCCTGGCTGTTTCGCGACTGGCTGCCGAAGGACCTGCGGCGTCGCGCGCAGCCGGGCACCGGCATTCACACGCTGCTGCACGCGTGGGAGACCCGCGCCCAGACCTCGGGGGCGGCCGACCCGCGCGCGCGTTTCCTGGGGTCGCTCGGGTCGCCGCTCGAAGCCACGCCGTGGGAACGGGACCATGGGTTCGCCCGCTGGCCCCGCGGCTGATCGTCAGGCCGCGATGCGCAGGTCGCCCAGCTTGTGCGCCAGCCAGTCGAGGAACATGCGCGTGCTGACCATCTCGAGGCTCATCGTCGAGCGCTCGTGCAGCCCATCGCTCAGCGTGCGGTGCAGCGCGCTGCACTCGTCGCGTAGCAGCGCCGCGGCGTGGGCGCGGTTTTCGGTCGCGGAGAAGTCGGCGGCGGAGGCGACGACCCACGCCCACCCGACGAACTCGGCGCGCTCGGTGGGGTTGGCATCCCAGTGGCGGAAGAGGGTGGAGAGCTGAACGTCGAGGTCGTTGCGACTCAGAAGGTGGAAGCCTTGATTGAACATGGGGGGTGTCCTTTCGCCTTCCCAGCACTGCACGCGGCGGTCCCGGTGCAAGGCCGCGTGATGCCGGGTGGCGCGCAGGTGGGCGAAAGGGTCGGCGCATCACGCCGGGTCGCACGAGACTCTGAATGCTAGCGTCGCGCGCGATGCCTGCGGCCGGAGTCCACGCGTGACGCTGCTCCTGGTCGCGCTGCTCGCCGCCGCGCCGGTGTCACAGGACACCGGGTACGAAGACAGGCTCGTGCAGTGGGGCCTCGAGAAGCACGGCCGCCAGCTCGAGCCTGCGCCCGACGGCAAGCGCCTCGAAGAGGTGCTGGTGGCCAACGAAGACGTCTTCGCGCCCACCGATCCCTACCCCTCGTTCCTGAACGTCTTCCACACCAGGACCCGCGAACCGGTGCTCCGCCGCGAGGTGCTGCTCCAGGTGGGCGACGCGTGGGATCCGCACCGCGTGCGCGAGACCGAGCGCAACCTGCGCAAGCTCTTCCTGCTCGCGGTGGTGAAGGTCGTCGCCGTGCAGGGCCGTGAGGGCGGGGTGGCGATGCTGATCGTCGCCAAGGACAAGTGGAGCTTCCGGCTCTCGAACTCCTTCACCCTCATCGGTCCGCTGCTGCAGTTCCTCCAGTTGCAGCTCGTCGAGGTGAACTTCAACGGCTGGGGGCAGCAGCTCGCGGTCAGCACCACCATCCGGCTCGACACCTTCTCCGCGGGCCAGACCTTCATCGAGCGGCGGCTGCTGGGCTCGCGCTGGTACCTCGGGGAATCGGCGGCGCTGATCTTCAACCGGCAGACCGGGGCGCTCGAGGGCACGGCGGGCGCGGTGAGCGTCGGGCAGCCGATCATCAACCTCGATCCCCAGTGGGCCTTCGTCGTCAACGGCTCGTGGAACGTGCGGCGCCGACGCGTCTTCCGCGGGGCCACGGTGTGGCAAGTGCCGTACCCCGACGCCACCGGCAGCGACACCGTGCCCCTGGTCTACGACGTGCGCGAGTTCGCTGGCGAAGCGACGCTCACCCGCAGCTTCGGGCGCGAGCTCAAGGTCGACGTCTCTGCGTCCGCTGGCGGCTACTCACGCCAGTACACGCCCTCGCTGGTGACCGGCGAGAAGGCCGACTGGCTCAACGCCACCTACCTCCCGCGGTCGGAGAACGTGACCTTCCTCTCGGGCTACGTGCGCGCCTTCCCCTCGGACTTCCGGGTGCTGCGCAACATCGACACCTTCGAGCTCTCGGAAGACTTCCAGCTCGGCTGGGTCGCGCAGGGCGGGGTGCGCTGGGCGATCCCGCTCCCCTTCGCGCCGGCGAACTTCGTCGAGCTCGGCGCGTCGCTGCGGTACCGCTTCTACGTCGCCGATGACCTGCTCACCGCGACGGTGGCGGGGGCGATGCGCATTCGTCCTGGCCAGGAGATCGCCAACCGCCGCTTCGCCGCCGAGCTCACCAACTACAGCCCGCGCTTCTGGGGCGGTCGCTTCGTGGGCCGGGTGCTGGTCGACTTCAAGGCCAACGACCTCGACAACCGGCAGCTGCTGCTCGGGGGCTCCACTGGTCTGCGGGGGGCGTTCGCCGAGCAGTACAGCGGGCGGAACATGGTGCTCGGCAACTTCGAGTACCGCGCGCCGCCCATCGAGCTGTGGTCCAACTGGTTGGGTCTGGTGATCTTCTACGACGTGGGCTCGGCCTTCGATGCGCGGCCCTCGCTGACCCACACCGTCGGCCTCGGCTTCCGGCTCTTGCTGCCGCAGCTCAACAAGGAAGTGCTGCGGGTCGACTTCGGGTTCGTCTTCGGCGGCGCGATCCCCGGCGCCGACCGCATCAACGCGAGCTGGGGGCAGGTGACCGACCTGCGCCCCGACTTCCTCGACCAGCCGCTGTAGCCGTTCCGGCGGGGGCTACTCGAGGCCGAGCTTCGCGCGGAAGGCCGCGTCGTTCGGCGCTTCGACCGTGAAGTGGGCCATCTGGCCGCCGAGCGCGTGGATGCCCGACTCCCAGGCGACCTGGATCTGCACCTTGCCGGCCTTGTCGGTGGTCAGGGCGAAGTTGCTGTTGACCGTCTCGCGCAGGGCGGCGGTATCGCCGTACTGCCACGAGCTCCCCTCCATACCCTCGGGCCCCTTGAGCCTGGGGAGCTTCGTCTCGATGTCCTTCACCAGCGCGCTCATCTGCTGCTGGGTGAGCAGGGCGTCGAGCTTCACCTGCTTGCCCGTCGACGCGTCGTAGGTCACCAGCATCGAGCCGTTGTTGGGGTGGGCGCCGCCGGTGAAGTCGCTGCCGCCTTCCGACACGCTCATCATCTTGCCGGCCGTGCCCGCGCCGCGCATGGAGTGATCGCTGTACCAGCTCAGCGACATGTACTCGTTGGCCGGGTCCTTCTTCGAGGCGGCGACCTCCTCCTTCCAGTCAGAGGCGGTCTGCTTCATTCCGTCGGTCGAGCCGAGCTGGAAGCGCTTGCCGCCGGGGGTGATCAAGGTGGCCTGCACGTCGTTCTGCTCGAGGTCGACGGCCTTGCCGTGCACCGTGTCGGTCAGCTTCTGGGCCAGCGGCTTGATCTCGCTCTTGTAGCCCTTCGGCACCTGGAGGCCGTCGGTGGTCTTCGGGCCGTCACCGATGGTGGCCTTGCTGATCTTCAGGCTCGTCGTCTTGCCGGCCCCCGCGCCCCAGCCCGCGGCGGCAGTCTGCTTCGCGGGCGCGGCGGTCGTCGCGGCCTTCGCCGGCGTCTTGGCCTGCGTGGGAACGGTGCTGCGAACCTGGGACGAGGCGATGCGAGCGGTCATGGCGTTCTTTCGGGGAAAAGCGAGGGCGGGGCGCCGGTACTGAACCCCCAGCAACCCCCGCTGCGCAAGACAATCTCAGCGGAACTCGACGCGCACGCCGACGTCGCCGAAGAAGATCTCGTCGCCGTTCTGGAGCTCCCGCCGGGCGATGCGCTCGCCCTCGTACCAGGTGCCATTCGAAGACTTGAGATCCTCGAGCTCGACCACCTCGGCCCCGAGGTGGATCACCGCGTGCTGCCGGCTGAGCCGGGGCGAATCGATGGTGAGGTTGCAGGTGACGTCGCGGCCCACGATGAAGCGGTCGCCGTCGACCACCACCTCGCGCTCGTCGAGCACCAGCACCACCCGGCGCAACTTGCGCACGCTGGGCGAGGTGATGTCGGGGAGCTCCGGTGCGCTGAAGGTGCCCGCGGCGGCGATCTTCCACTCCGGCTCCTCGACCACCGGCACCCGGGTCGTCTCGGGCTCCGGAGGCTCCGCAGGCTCGGGGGCTCGCGGAGGAGGGACGGCGGCCGCGACCCCGGTGGGGGAGGGCGCGAGGTAGCCGTGGAGCCGCGCCCAGTTGAAGATCGCCTGGTTGACGAGGCCCTCGGCGGGCACGGCCATGTCGCGGCTCATCTGTTCGACGAGCGGGGCGAGCTGCGCGTTGAGCGTGAAGGTCTTCATCGGGCGGGCGCCACCACAGCATTGTGGCCGCGCCTTGTCAGTCGTAAGCGCGGGCGGTGGACCTGCTCCTCTACGCGTTGTTGTTGGCCCTCGCGGTGTGGGGCTTTCGCCGACTGCGCAGCACCTTCCGGCGCGCGAAGACGCGGCGGGCGCGGGCCGGCATGCCAGGGGCTTCGGCCGACAACCCCCTCGTCCTGCGCTCGGCGCAGGTGCTCGAAGACGCGCGCGCGGCGGTGCGCTGTGCGTGCGGCGGCCGCGTGCTGGCCCTGGGCGAGACCTCGCGGCTCGGGTTGCGCGTCGCGCGGGGCCGGTGCGTCGAGTGCGACGCGGACGTCGACCTCTACTTCGTGCTCCCGCAGATGCTGAACTGACGACGATCAGTCGCGTCAAACCTCTGGCTCCCGCCCCGCGACGAGGCGCCCTGAAATCGGCACCTTCCTCGCGGGGACCCGGCCGGCGCCGCGCAAATCATTCGCGCGTCGTGTTGGCGGCAGCTCCTTAGCCTTTTGAGGTGAAGACCCGAATCGATCAGATCCTCGCCTCGGCTGCGGCGCTTCGACCGTTTCCGAAAGTGGCGCAACGCGCGCTGGCCTTGCTGGACGACCCGATGGTCAGCGCCGGCAAACTGGTCGAGGTCATCTCGCTCGATGCGGGTGTGACGGCGGCGGTGCTCAAGGCGGCGAACTCCGCATCGCTGGCCCGCACGCGCCCGGTCGACGATCTCAAGCAGGCCCTCGCTCTGCTCGGCAATGCACGCTTTCGCGAACTCGTCTTCGCCTCGGCTTCGGCGCCCTTCCTCGCCTCGGGCCAGGCGGGCTACCAGCTCTCGCCCGGCGAGCTGTGGCGTCACAGCGTGGCCACCAGTCTCCTCGCCGAGCAGCTCGCGCGGCAGGCGAAGCTCGAGGTGGGCGGCACGCTCTTCACCGCCGGGCTGCTGCACGATCTCGGTAAGTCGGTGCTGAGCCAGTACGTCGAGGCGGGCGCCGCCGACATCCTCTCGCTGGTGAAGCAGGGCCGCAGCTTCCTCGAGGCCGAACTCGAGGTGCTGGGCATGCACCACGCCGAGCTGGGGGCGCAGGTGGCCGAGCGCTGGAACTTCGGCCCCGAGCTGGTCGAGCTGATCCGCTTCCACCACGAGCCCGAGGCCCGACCCCAGTCGAAGCCGCTCGCTGCGCTCCACGTGGCGAACGCGTTGTGCCAACTCTCGGGGGTCAGCTCCGGCGTCGACGGCCTCGCCCAGCGCGGCCACGACGCCTCGGTGAAGTTGCTGGGTCTCACCCGGAAGGACCTCGAGGCGTCGCTCGCGGAGCTCCATTCGCGGCTCGCCCAGGCCGAGGCCCTCGTCGCGATGGCGCCCCGCGCCGCCCACGCCTGATCGCAACCTGAGGCGACCGAAGGCCAACACCTGCACGGTCCTTCGCGCTGCCGCGGGCTGACCGCCTCGTTAACTCCGCGTTGATCAACACGAAGGGAGTGAGTGAGACACCGTGGGTTGGCCCGCGCAACCGTTGTGCGGACAGGTACGGTGCGACTCCATGCGCGCGCTCACGCTCCTCGCGGTGTTGTCGTCGTCACTCGCCCTCGCCGAAGAGGGCATGTGGCTGTTCAACGAGTTCCCCGTCGACCAGGCGAAGAAGGATCTCGGCTTCTCACCGGACCCGGCGTGGCTCGACCGCGTGCGCCTCGGGAGCGTGCGCCTCGCGAATGGCTGCAGCGCGTCGATCGTCTCGGCCGACGGGCTGGTGATGACCAACCACCACTGCGTGCGCGCCTGTCTCGAGGACCTCTCGACGCCGGAGCGCGATCTCCTCGCTACCGGCTTTCTCGCGCCGGCGCGTACCCAGGAGGAGCGCTGCCCGAAGTTCGAGGGCAACCAGCTGCTGAAGATCACTGACGTCACCGGCCCGGTGCTCGCGGCGACGAAGGGCGTCAGCGGCGCGGAGTTCCAGAAGAAGTTGAAGGCCGAGACCTCGCGGCTCGAGTCGGAGTGCAGCCAGGGCGACGCGGGCAAGCGCTGCGACGTCGTCACCCTGTTCCACGGCGCGAAGTTTCACCTCTACGAGTACCGCCGGTTCCAGGACCTGCGCGTGGTGTTCGCGCCGGAGTTCCAGATGGCGGCCTTCGGCGGCGACCCCGACAACTTCAACTTCCCGCGCTACGGCTTCGACGCGGCGTTCGTCCGGCTCTACGTCGACGGCCAGCCGGCGAAGACGCCCGAGCACCTGAAGTGGGCGAAGAAGAGCGCGAAGGACGGCGACGTGGTCTTCGTCTCCGGGCACCCCGGCGGCACCGAGCGGGCGCTCACCGTGGCGCAGTACGAGTTCCTGCGTGACGTCTCGCTCCCGTGGAACCTGGTCTCGTTGGCCGAGGCGCGTGGACGGCTCGATGAGTGGATGAAGCAGTCGCCCGAGCGCCAGCGGGTGGGCAAGTCGAAGCTGCGCGGGCTCGAGAACTCGCTCAAGGCGCTCAAGGGTCGCCGCGAGGCGCTCGTCGCCCCCGGGTTCCTCGAGAGCAAGCGGGTCGCCGAGTCGGCCCTGCAGGCGAAAGCGCCAGAAGCGACGAAGGGCGCGTGGCACGCCATCGGCCAGGCGCTCCTCGTGCAGCGCACGCTCTACGTCGACTACGTGATGCGCGAGGGCGGCCAGGCCTTTCAGTCGGAGCTCTTCGCCCACGCGCGCCGGCTCGCGCGGCACCCGGTCGAGCTCTCGAAGCCCAACGCCGAGCGGCTGCGCGAGTACACCGACGCGCAGTTGCCGGCGCTCCAGCAGGGGCTGCTCGACGCCGCGCCGATCGACGTGCCGCTCGAGAGGGCGAAGTTGACCTGGTCGTTGACGAAGCTGCGCGAGGTGTACGGCGCCGACGACCCCTTCGTGAAGAAGGTGCTCGCTGGCCAGGCGCCCGACGATCGCGCCGCCGCGCTGATCGACGGCACCCAGGTGGCCGACCCCACGTTCCGCAAGCGGCGCCTGGAGGTCCGCGGGAAGATCGAAGAGGTCGACCCGATGATCGCCTTCGCCAGGCTCGTCGACGACGAGAGCCGCGCGGTCCGCAAGCGGTGGGAAGACGAGGTCGACTCGGTGGTGAAGAAGAACATGGAGCTGATCTCCGAGGCCCGGCGCACCGTCGGCGTCAGCGGCCCCCCGGACGCGACCTTCACGCTGCGGCTCTCGTATGGGCGCATCAAGGGCGTGGGGTCCCAGCCGTCGATGACCACGGTGAAGGGGCTCTTCGAGCGCGCGTCGGGCAAGGCGCCGTTCGCAGTGGCCGCGAAGTGGCTGGCGGCGAAGGCCAAGCTCGACGGCGCGACGCCGTACGACGTGGCGACGACCAACGACATCATCGGGGGCAACTCCGGGTCGCCGCTCCTCGATCGCAACGGCGACGTGGTGGGCCTGGTGTTCGACGGCAACCTTCCGTCGCTGGGCGGGAACTTCGGCTACGAGCCGCTGGGCAATCGCGCGGTGGCGGTGCACGGCGACCTCATCCTCACCGCGCTCCAGCAGGTGTACGGTGCGGCGAACGTGGCGAAGGAGCTGCGGCCCTGAAGCGCACGGCGAATCGCGGGGGTTACAGCCAGTGCCTCAGCCGGAAGGCGAGCCACGACGCGAAGCGCTGCAGCAGGCCGTACTCGCGCACGTGCTCCATGGTGATCCGGCGGCAGTTGCGCAGGTCTTCGAAGAAGAGCTTCTCCACCGCGGCGCCGAACGCCGGCTCGATGACGATCGCGTTGACCTCGAGGTTCTGCCTCAGCGAGAGCGGGTCGAGGTTCGCCGAGCCCACGGTCGCCCACGTGCCGTCCACCACGGCCGTCTTGGCGTGGAGGACCCAGTCCGCGCTCCACTCGTAGACCTCGACGTCGTTCTTGATCAGCTTCGGGTAGAGCCCCCGCGCCGCGTAGAGCACCAGCTTCACGTCGGTCGTCGCCGCGAGGATCACCCCGACCCGCACCCCGCGCCGCGCCGCCGCGACCAGCCCCTTGATCATCTTCGCCGGGGGCAGGAAGTACGCGTTGGTCACGAAGATGCGCGACTTCGCCGTCGCGAAGGCCTCCTCGTACGCCCGGCGGATGCCCTTGCGGTCGAGCGCGAAGTCATTGCCGACGATGCGCAGCTTGTCGCTCCCGGCGACGCGGGGCCGCACGAAGCGCTTGTCGTTGACTGTCTGGCCGAGGTTCTTCTGCCAGGTGGCGAGGAACAGGCGCTCGAGTTCGGCCGCGCCGGGCCCGGTGATGCGCACGTGGGTGTCGCGCCAGCCCCGGCCTCCGTCGACCACCGCCGCGTAGTCGTCGCTGATGTTGAGCCCGCCGGTGAACCCGATGACCCCGTCGACGATGAGCGACTTGCGGTGGTTGCGCCGGCGCATCTTCGCGAAGGCCCGGGCGAACGAGCCCACGTACCGCCACGGCCGGTAGATGTGGATCTTCACCCCCGCGGCGCGCACCGCCGAGAGCGTGATCTCCGAGACGTCGCTGCCCCAGAAGTCGTACATCAACAGCACTTCGACGCCGGCCCGCGCACGCGCCATCAACGCGTCGAGGAACCGCATGCCGGTGGCGTCTTCCCGGAGGATGTAGGTCTCGAGGCAGATGGTGCTCTTCGCCCCGGTGATCGCCTCGAGCATCGCCGGGTAGGCCTGGTAGCCGTCCTTGAGCAGGGCCACGCGGTTGGGCCCCACGCGGGCCTCGGCGTAGGGCTCCCGTTCCGTCGCGAGCTGGGAGGGCACGGCCACCATTCGGCGAGCTTACGCGCTCCGCGCTGCGGGCTGGGGAAAGTGCAGGCGCGAGTACACCCCGCCCAGCGCGACCAGCGCGTCGTGCCGGCCCTGCTCGACCACGCGCCCGTGCTCCATCACCACGATCAGGTCGGCGTGCCGCACCGTCGACAGCCGGTGCGCGATCACCAGCGTGGTGCGGCCCTTCATCAGCTCGGCGAGGCCGGCCTGCACCTCGGTCTCGGTCTCGGCGTCGAGCGCGCTGGTGGGCTCGTCGAGCAGCAGCACCGACGGCTCGCGGAGGAACGCGCGGGCGATCGCCAGGCGTTGACGCTGCCCTCCAGACAAGCGCGAGCCGCGTTCACCGACGTCTTCTTCCAGACCCTGCGCGAAGCCCTTCACGAAGTCGGCGGCGTGCGCCCGCTCGAGCGCCGTCCACAACTGGGCGTCGCTGGCATCGACCCGGCCCAGCTTGAGGTTCTCGCGCACCGTGCCCGAGAGCAGCACCGGCTCCTGCGGCACCCACGCGAGCTGGGCGCGAATGCTGCGGCGCGAGAACGAGCCGAGCTCGGCCCCGTCCCACTTCACCGAGCCACCCGAGACCAGCGCGTGCCCCAACAGCACCGCCACCGCGCTCGACTTGCCCGCGCCCGAAGACCCCACCAGCGCCACGTGCGCGCCGGCCGGCACCTCGAAGGTCACGCCCTGGAGCGCCTCGCGCCCGTCGGCGTAGGTGAGCCGCACCTCGTCGAAGCGCAGCGCGCTCGCCAACGGGGCCGCGAGCCCCCCCGCATCCAGCTCCGGCTCGGCGTCGAGCACCTCGAAGAGCCGCGTCGCCGCGCCCGCCCCCAACGCGATCTGCGAGGCCGTGTGCGAGAGCGACTTGACCGGCTGGTACAGGAAGAGCGCCGCCGCGAGGAACGAGACGAGGCTGCCCGCCAGCGAGGGGTCGGCCTGCACCGCCCGCGCGCCCAGCACCACCGCGGCCGCGACGCCCACCACGCCGAGGAACTCGGTGGTCGGGCTGAACGCGCCGCGAATGAACAACGAGCGCTTCATCACGGCGAGGTACCGGCCCTGCTCGGCGTCGAAGCGGGTGAGCGCCTGCGGCTCGGCCCGGTACGCCTGCACCACCGGGAGGTTGTGGAGCTGCTCGGTGGCCAGCATCGAGAGCTGGCCCAGCGACGCCTGGGACTTCGTCGCGGCCTTCTTCGCCCCGCGGGCAAAGCGCGACACCGGGATGATCGTGCCCGGCAGCACCAGGAAGGTGACGAGGAACAGCCGCCAGTCGGTGAGGAAACACACCGTCAGCAGCCCCAGCACCTGCAACGAGTCGCGGGTCACGCTGGCCAGCGCCTGGCCCGCCGAGAACTCGAGCTGCGCGACGTCGCTGGTGAAGCGCGACAGCAGCTCGCCCGAGTGCCGTTGCTCGAACCACTTCGGCGGCAGCACCAGCAGCCGGGCGTAGAGCTCCTCGCGCAGCCGCGAGAGCACCCCCTGCGAGACCTTGCCCATCAGGCCGGTGTGCAGCCACGAGGCGACCGCCTTGAGCACCGCCACCCCGATGATCGCCAGCGGTAGCTCGAGCGTGAGGTCGGCCCGCTCGAGGCGAAAGGGGCC
>JBBRUE010000164.1:0-10313 GCA_038248085.1 Myxococcales bacterium
AACTCGACGTACTCGGGGGTCAGCACCGTGTGGGTGCCGTCCAGCCGGGTGGGAGCATCGACCGCGGTCGCCATCGGTCAAACAGTCTAGACTGCGCGGCCATGGAACTCGCGGAGTTCGTCGAGCAGCGCCGGCCGAAGTGGAGCTCGCTGGAGCGCCTGCTGGACTCGGCCGAACGCGAGGGGCTCTCGAAGCTCTCGCTCGACGAGGCGCGTACGCTCTCGCGGCTCTACCGTTCGGCTTCGTCGGATCTCCTCTGGGTGCGAGCGCGGGCAGGCGCGGCCGACATCAGCGGGTATCTCAACGATCTCGTCGGGCGGGCCTACGCGCTGACCTACCCCGGGCGGAAGGTGCGGCTGGGGGAGATTGGCCGCTTCCTGTCGATGGGCTTCCCCGACGTGATGGCGCGCGAGTGGCGCATGTTCGTGGCGTCGTTTCTGCTGTTCTGGGCGGGCGCCGGCTTCGGGTGGATCGGGATGATGTTCGATCCCGACGCGGCCCCGTACCTCGTGCCGGAGCAGCACCAGAAACTCGACCCGGAGAAGCGGCAGAAGGAGGAAGCCGAGAGCAAGGGCGCCGGGACGGGCGAGCAGGCGATGTTCACCAGCTTCCTGTTCACCCACAACATCCAGGTCGCGTTCTTCGCGTTCGCCCTCGGGCTGACGGCCGGGCTGGGCACGGCGATCCTGATGTTCCTCAACGGCGTGATGCTCGGCTCCCTGGCATGGGTCTACACGTCGAAGGGAATGGCGGGCTGGTTCTGGGCGTGGATTCTTCCGCACGGGATCCCGGAGATCTCCGCGATCGTGATCGCCGGCGCCGCGGGCTTCGTGCTGGCGCGGGCCCTGGTCGCGCCGAAGGGGTTGTCGCGACGGGTGGCGCTCAAGCGGGAGGGGAAGACGGCGCTTCAACTGTTGCTCGGGACGCTCGCGCTCTTCGTGCTCGCGGGCTTCATCGAGGGAACGATCTCCCAGATTCACCCGCCGAAGCTGTCGGTCGCGTTCAAGGTGTCGTTCGCGCTGCTGGTCGGCTCGGGCGTGTACGCGTACCTGTGGTCGGGCGCGATTCGGCAGGCGCTCAAAGGCTCGAGCACGCCCTGAAGTGCAGGCCGAGCGGCGCGGTGCCGGGGCCGTCTGCGCGATGCGAACCTCAGCACCAGTCGTGGGCGCGGCGCCGGTGAGGTCGTGGGGCCGAGTAAGCCCCGGGCCACGCGCCGATGGGGCTGCCCTCGATGCGCTTGAACCCCGCGCCACCTGGTCCGCTGCTGGCGCGAAGCGCATCAGCCTCGATTGACCCGTGCCGTAGCCGAGCGACCGATTCCATCGGAACGCAGCGCCGCCGCTTGTCATCGCTTCGGGCCGTCGGACCCTTGGTGCGCGCCCGCGTCGCTTCGCGTCTCACGGAAGAAAGAAGCATGATCGCGCCTGGGCGACGGTCAGTTCAGGCGGCCCAGTACCCCGAGGAGCCCGAAGAGCACCGACATGGCCACGCTCGCGCCTCCGAGCACCATACCGGCGATGGCGAACTCCCGGCCCCGCTGCTGTCCGTTCGACGAGGCGATCTGGTTCTGGGCGATCGCGCCGGTGATCAGGGCGGCGATCGCGAACGGGGTGCAGCAGAGGATCCCGCACACGAGCGAGACGATGGCGAGGGGGTTGATCGGCCCGCTGCCTCCGGTGCCGCGCGAGAACCCGGTGGGCGGAGGGCCGACGTAGCCCGTGGGGAATTGCGCGGACTGCGCGACGACCACGACCGGCTTCGGCGGTGGCGGAGCCGGTGGCGTGATGAGCTCGGGGGGCGGGGTGACCCCGGCTTCCCCGCGCGGGATCTCGAAGCTCGCCGTGCAGGCCTTGCAGGTGACGCGGCCGCCGGCCATGCCCTCGTTCTGGGTACCGCAGTTTGGGCAGAAGGCCTTCATGGGGTTCCTGTTCCTCTCACAGCGTGCCCCGAGCCTTGATCTCGAGGTACTGGTTCACGGCCGCCAGCGACAGTTGCTGGGCATCGACGTCCACGACGGTGACTCCGTCGCGGCCGACCTTTCGCTTCATCGCTTCACGTTCGAGCAGCAGCTCGCTTGCGACCGCGTGCTGGTAGGCGACCTCCGCATCGGGCGGCGGCGTCTCGAGCAGTTCGGCGAGCGCGGCGTCTTTGACCGAGAGGCACAGCGGGACGTGGCGCTTCGCGAGGCGGCGCATCGGCTCCACCATCGTCTGCGCCTGGTCCTCGTCGATGAAGTCGGTGAAGACGCACAGCAGGCTCCGCTTGAGGAGCCGCACGTTGAGCTCCTTGAACAGCGCGAGGTAGTCGACGTACGTGAGGTGCGGCTTCGCTGTGTAGAGCGCGTCGACGATCTTCCGGTACTGGAGCCGGCCCGCGGAGGGCGCGAGGTAGGTCTTGATGCCGTCGGCGAAGACCACGAGGCCGACGCGGTCACCGTTGCGCACCGCGACGAAGGCGAGAAAGAGCGCCGCGTTGACGGCGTGATCGAGCTTGGTGAGGCCGTCGACGCGCGCGGCCATCGAGCGACCGGCATCGACGCCGATGAGCACGGTCTGGCTGCGCTCCGACTCCATGACCCGGGTGACGGGCCGGCCACGGCGGGCGGTGGCCTTCCAGTCGACGTCGCGGGCCGAGTCGCCCTGGGCGTAGTCCCGAAGGCGTGCGAACTCCGAGCCGCGGCCGTCGCGACGCAGTTGGCGCAGGCCGAGGTTGACGAAGTCGAGCGCCGCGTCGGACAACAGCAGCCTGCTGGCGCCGCGCATGTCGGGGAACACGCTGACGGCGACGGTCGCAGGGACCATGCGCTCGTGCCACACGAAGCCGAACGGGCCGCGCACCCGGAGGTGAATCGCGCCGAACTCGAACTTCCCGCGCTTGCCGGGGGTCGTCGTGTAGTGGACCCTGGCGCGGCTGCTCTTCGCGATGGTGAGCGAGAGGATGCCGGGCTTGCTCTCGAATTCCCGCGGCGCGTCGTCGCGCACGTCGATCCGCAAGGCGCGGTCGTTGGCGTTGACGAAGTGCAGCGTCACGGGGTTGGCCACGCCCACCTGGAGCCGCGGCGGGAGTTCGCGCCAGACCTTGAGCGGCGCGCGCCGGGCGAGGGCGAAGTCGACCGCCGCCACCAGGAGCAGCACCACGTCGAGCAGCGCGATCAACGGCCCGAGGCCCGCGATGAAGCCCGCCGCCATCGTCGGCAACGCGAGCAGGCACACGATGAGCCAGAGCCGCCCAGAGGGGATCACTACCGGGGGACCTCGACCGAGTTGACGACCTCGCGGAGCACGTCGGCCGGCGTCGCGCCGTCGAGTTCCGCGTCAGGGGACAGGAGCAGGCGGTGCTTGAGCACCGGCCCGGCGAGGTAGCGCACGTCGTCGGGGGTGACGAAGCCGCGCCCGCGCAGGGCCGCCAGCGCCTTGGACGCGAGGAGGAGGTGGACCGCGGCGCGGGGGCCCGCACCGAGGCGGATGCGGGGCGAGCGGCGGGTCGCGGCGACCAGCTTGCGCACGTACGAGAGCACGGCCGGCTCGATGTTGACCTCCGACATCGCGGCGCGGGCCTGCTTGACCTGGTCCTGCGTCACCGCGGCCTTCACGCCCGCGCGTTGCAGATCGCCGGCGTCGAAGCCCTTGTTGACCGACTGGAGGATCGCCTCTTCTTCCTCGTCGCTGGGGTACCCGACGTCGATCTTGAAGAGGAAGCGATCGAGCTGCGCCTCGGGGAGCGGGTAGGTGCCTTCCGACTCGACGGGGTTCTGGGTCGCGAAGACGGTGAAGAGCGGCGAGAGCTGAATCAGCCGGCCCTCGAGGGACACGCTGCGCTCCTGCATGGCCTCGAGCAGCGCCGACTGCGTCTTGGCCGGCGCGCGGTTGATCTCGTCGGTGAGCAGCAGGTCGGTGAAGATCGGCCCGCGCACCAGCACGAAGGACTGCGACTTGAGGTCGAAGATGCTGGTGCCGAGGATGTCGGAGGGCATCAGGTCGGGGGTGAACTGAATACGCTTGAACTCTGCGCTCACGCTTCGGGCCAGGGCCTTGGCCATCAGGGTCTTGGCGACACCGGGCACGCCTTCGAGCAGCACGTGGCCACCGGCGATCAGCCCGCAGAGCATCAGCTCGAGGGCCTCGTCCTGGCCGACGACGGCCTTGCGCACCTCGGCGAGGCTCAGCTCGCGCACCTGGTTGGCGAGCGACACGGCGGCCGAGGTCGGCGCGGAGAGGTCGGCAGGCGGCGGTGCAATGGGTCCACCAGTGGGGGTCATCGGTTCTTCCTCGGGTGATGGTTCAAGGTCTTGCGGGCGACGGCCGCGAGCGTGGCGACCCTCATGACGTCTGCTTCGGAGTTCGACGCGCGGGCCAACTGCGCGATGTCGAGCAGGGCGCGGGCGAGATCCTTGCGGCCGCGCACTTCGAGCGCGGCGCCGATCTCCGCGGGCTCGAGCCGGCCACTGACCCCGGCGCGTGCGGCGAACTCGGCGGCGAGGTGCTTCAAGATGCTGAACGCGGCGTGGCCGTGGTGCTGGCCCTCGCGGTACAGGCGACTGGTGGCGAAGAGGGCGTCGGTGCTCCCCACGCGGAGTTCTTCGTCGGGGGCGTGCGCGCTGCCGAAGCGCCGGAGCGCGAGCGCCCACAGCGCGACCCCGAGCAGCAACTGCCCCACCGCGAAGTGCAGGCCGTAGCGGGCGGCGAATTCCCCCATCGAGCGCTCGCCGGTGAAGCCGTGGTGGAACTCGTCGAAGGCGACCGGGCCGGTGCTGGAGACCGCGGCGATCAGCGAGTGCCAGAACTGGGCGTTGTCGGCGACGGCGAGCGCGCGGTTCATCGCCAGCTCGGGGGCGCTGATGATGATCACCCGGCCCTGGCCGTAGGGGATGAGCGCGGCCACCGGCTTGCTGAAGGTGTCGTCGATCAGCAGCGGCACGGCCCCCGGCGGGAGTTCGAGAAAGGCGCGCACCTTCGTCACCACGCGCTGCACGCCCTGCACGTAGCGGCTGGGCTGGGCGGGGACGAGGGTGCGGACCTCGAGCGACTGGTCGGTGCGCTCGAGGGAGACGTCGAGGTCCTCGAGCAGCCTCGGGTCGCGGTAGCTCGAAGGCACGTAGACGAGCGTCGCGCCGTTGCGCACGTGCTCGAGCAGCTTCTCGCTCTCGTCGTTGCTGACCGGCGGCGATTTGAGGGCGTTGAGGCCGCGCGACTTGAACTCGGCGTCGTTGGCCTCCTGGTCTTCGTCTTCCACGCCGGCGTCGCTGCCGTCGAAGGCCAGCTTGTCGTCGCCCTTCTCGCGCGCGAAGCGGGTGCCGAGGAGCACGAGGTTCCTGCCGGGGGGAATGATGGTCAGGTCCTGCTGGTGGCGGCTGACGGGGAGCCCCGACTCGGAGAGCAGGAGGTACAGGCCGCGCGCCCCATCGGGCTCGCTCTTGAAGGTCGAGAGCTGGTCGGCGAAGCCGCCGCGCCGCGCGCCCTGAAGGAGGAACCAGCCGAGCACGCCCAGCAGCATCAGGCCGCCGACGAGCAGGAGGGGGAAGCGATCACGCACGGGTGGGCGCTCCCTCGGCGGCGGGGGCGAGCAGGGGCTCGGCCACCTTGCGGAACATGGCGTAGGCGAGGCCGTCGACGCCGAGGTTGCCGTACCAGGCGAAGTCGAAGCGGCGGGTCAGTTCGCGGAACGCGCCCTTGCGCGGGGCGGCGCCCTTGAAGGCGAAGAGGTACTCCCAGTTGCTCAAGGTGGGGTCGTAGTCGATGACCCCGTCGCGGTGCAGCCGCGAGAGCAGCGCGAGGTAGAGGTGGCGGATCGCCTCGCGGAACTCGCCGCGCGCAGCGAGCTCGTCAGCGAGCCCGGCCCAGGTCTCCGGGGGCTTCGACAACGCGCTCATGCTGTCGTGCTCCAGCGGCGTCTGGGTGAGCCCACCCGAGTCGTCGAGCGCGAGCACCTCGGGCTTCCGGGACCGGAAGGAGCGCACGAAGATGAAGAGCAACGCGGCGGCGACGATCACCAGCGCGGTGATCATCACCGTGTTGGCGCCGGCCATCGAAGGAGACCCGGTGGGGCGGTCGACGGGGTCGGAGGCCTCCCGCGGTTTGGACTCGTGCTTCGCCAGCCACTCGAGGAACTCCTTGAGCAGGCGCGCCAGCCACCCCGGCTCGTCGGGAGCCTCCGGGTCATCGGCAGTGGTGTCCTTCGGCTTCTCGAGCACCGTCCCGAACTCGGGCCGCTGGAGGATCTCCTTCACCTTTCCCTGGGCGTCGATCGGCGCGGGCTGGGCCTGGACCTCGGCGTAGAGCTTGAGGCCCTCGCGCAGGTCGGCCTCCGCGGCGTCACAGTCGTCGTCGTCATACGCCCGGTGTTCGACGCGCGAGACGAGCCTGGACAGCGACGACTGATCCTCCGCGGGGATCTCGTGCCGGGTGAGGGGGGCGAGGTCGACGTGCATCGCGCACTTGTCGGTGACGCGGGCCGCGCGCTGGGCGAGGGCCGACTCGGCCCGGGCGGGGAGCGCGAAGCACAGGGCGAGGGCCACGGCCGCGAGCGGCACGCCCCGGGACTTCTTGCGCGTCGGCAGTTGTTCGACCTGGGCGATGAGGTCGAGCCCTTCCTGGCGCACGCGGCCGTCGATGAGCATCAGGGTGGCGGTGGCGGCGCGCACGGGCTCGAAGAGCGCGAAGGAGATCGCCACGATGATCGCCATCCACGTCGGGTTGTCGAACGAGGTGAACCGCTCGGCGAAGGTGACGTCGAACCCGAAGAGCTGCCGGGCGAGCGAGAGGACCAGCTGGTTGAAGAGGTAGAGGTTGATGCCCAGCAACAGCTGGCTCAGCCCGCACACCCGCACCCAGGGGGCGATGTAGCGGGTGGGCCCGAGCAGCTTCGAGCAGGTGCCGTAGAGCCCGAGCACGCTGCCCTGGCCGCGCATGGTGACCGCGTAACCGGAGGCGTGGGCCCCGATGAAGAGGAAGCCGATGCCGAGGGTCAAGCACCAGATCACGGTGTTGAGCACCGCCATCCACGTCGAGGCGATCACCAGGCTGGGGGCGCGGGCGAGGGCGGCCCTCATGGCGGCGCGCACCGAGGGTGGGGTGGTGCCGAGGACCTGCTGCTCGACGTAGTGGCACGCCGCGCCCTGCGAGAGCGCGCGCAGCACCCAGGCGAGGGTCCACCACGTGACCGGGACGAGGAGCGACTCGTGCCGGCGGGTGGCCTCGGCGAGCGAGAAGAGCGCGGCGACGAGCAGGGCTCCGGTGGGCAGGGTGAGCGCCCACACCCCGGTCGTGGTGGCGCACAGGCGCACCGCCGCGTCGAAGAGGGCGACCGCGTTCCGGGGACGGAGTTCGAGGGCTTCGACGGCCATGGTCAGTGCTGGGCCAATGCCGCGAGTCCGTAGAAGCCGCCGAAGAGCATCCCCACTGCGACCAGCGCGAGCAGCACGTTCCCCGCCGACCAGTCTTTCCGGGCGACGAGGGTGCGGGCTTTCGCCAGGCGGAGCCCGAGGCACTGCGCGCAGCGGTTGATGCCTTCGAACTGGGTGGTGCACTCGGTGCAGATGACGTTCCTGCACTCGACACAGATGCCCAGGCCTGCGCGTTCCGGGTGGTAGTGGCAGCGCCCTGAGCCGAGTGACATCGGCTCAGGAGCCTACACTGGACCCCTCAGAGTTCTTCGAGGAACTCGTCGTTGTAGGTGTAGCGGCCGAGGCGCTTGAGCAGGGCCTCCATCGCTTCGACGGGCTTCACGCTGAAGAGCATGCCGCGGAGCTTCTTCACCTTCTCGTACTCCTTGTGCACGAAGAGCTTCTCTTCCTTGCGGGTGCCCGACTGGGCGATGTTGATCGCCGGCCAGATGCGCTTCTCGGCGAGGAGCCGATCGAGGGTGACCTCGGAGTTCCCGGTGCCCTTGAACTCCTCGAAGATCACCTCGTCCATGCGGCTGCCGGTGTCGATGAGGGCGGTGCCGATGATGGTGAGGGTGCCGGCCTCCTCGGTGGCGCGGGCGGCGCCGAAGAGCCGCTTGGGCTTCTCGAGCGCGCGGCTGTCGACGCCGCCGGACATGGTGCGGCCCGAGGACTCGACCTCCTGGTTGGAGGAGCGGGCGAGGCGGGTGATCGAGTCGAGGAGGACCACCACGTCCTTCCCGGCCTCCACGAGGCGCTTGGCGCGTTCCATGGCGAGCTCGGCGACGCGCAGGTGATCGGCCGTCTTGTGATCGCTCGACGAGGCGAGGATCTCGGCCTTGATGTTGCGCTTCATGTCGGTGACTTCTTCGGGCCGCTCGTCGATCAACACCACCATGAGGTGCATCTCGGGGTGGTTGGTGAGGATCGCCTGCGCGATGCGCTGGAGCATGATCGTCTTGCCGGTCTTCGGCGGGGCGACGATCACCGAGCGCTGCCCCTTGCCCAGCGGGGCGATGAGATCGAGCACGCGGGTGACGAACTCCTTGTGACCGTTCTCGAGCTTGATGCGCTCGACGGGGTCGACCGAGGTGAGATCGGCGAAGTGGGGGAGCCGGGTGGCGACCTCCACCGGCTGCCCGTCGATGCTCTCGACGCTGGTCACCATGCCCTTGAGGCCCTTCATCGTCGCCTTGGCCACGAGGTACTGGCCCGCGCGGAGCCGGAGCTTCTGCACGAGGTTCTTGGGGATCTCCGCGTCGTCAGGGCCGGGGAGCAGGCTGCGCTTGATGCTGCGCAACGCGGCGTTCTGGCCCTTCACGTCGAGATCGAGCACACCCTCGACCGTCTGCACCGGCACCTGCACCGGGAGCCCCTGCGACTGCTGTTGCCGCATGGTGGTCTGCTGCTGCTGCTGGGCGTTCTGCTGGGCCTGGCGCTGCTTGTACTGATCGAGCTCCTGGGCGGTGAGGAAGACGTTCACCACCTGCCCGTCGGGCTGGATGACCTTGCGGAAGGCCTGGCCGTCTTCGGCGAAGAAGACGGGGTTGCCCTTGCGACGGCGACGGCGGCGCTTGCGGCGACCTCCGGCCTGGCCGGGCTGACCCGGTTGTCCGGGCCCCCCCTGGGCTTGCCCTGCGGCACCTGCTTCTTCGGGACCGTCGTCAGGACCCTCGTCGTCGCCGCCGTCATCACCCTCGTCACCTTGAGGTGCGGGGGTCGTCGGGTCGGTCGGGTCAGGCCATTCCTGTTCACTCATGCGTCGTCCTCGTCAGACGCCCCAATACCCGGAGCGGCCGGCGGTCCTCTTCTCGCTGTGGGGCAGGATGCTGACCACGGGGTAACTGCACCGACCGCGCGCGCCCTGAACCGGTCCGGGGCTCCTCTTCACGAGGCGCCCGAACGACCCGGCCCCGATTTCGTAGCAGCGGACCGTCGAAACTTCACCTGATTTCAACGGAGTACTCGAGCCGTGCCTGGACGCGGGGCTTCTCGAGGAGCCACGCGGCGCCCCCGAGCTGCTCGGCGAGCGACTGCAGGCCCGGGGGGAGCGCCGAGCTGGTGGGCAACGCCGACTCGAGCAGCGACGAGGGCAGGGCGGCGCCGACCAGCGAAGACAGGAGCCCGGGTGACGACTGGTAGATGTTGATCGCCAGCTCGTCCTGGGCGCCCGACTTTTCCTTCGCGCGTGCGATGGCGTCGATGAGCCCGCCGAGGTGATCGACGAGGCCGCGGGCCTTCGCGTCTTCCCCGCTCCACACGCGGCCGCGGGCCACGGCGTCGACGGCCTCCTTGCTCAGCTTCCGGCTCAGGGCGACCTCGCCGATGAAGGAGTCGTAGAAGTCGTCGATCCACTTCTGGGCGGCGACGCGTTGATCCTCGGTCCACGGGTCGAAGGTGTCGGTGAGGCCGGCGAGCTTGCCGCGGGAGATGCTGATCTGGGTGGTGCCGAACTCCTCGGCGAGGCGCTTGATGGCGGGCTTGGCGTAGAAGACGCCGATGCTGCCGGTCAGGGTGGTGGACGAGGCGACGATCTCGTCGGCGCCCATCGCGACGTAGTAGCCGCCGCTCGCTGCGACGTCGCCCATCGAGGCGATCACCGGCTTCTTCTTCTTCGCCTCCAGCACCGCGCGGTACATCAGGTCGCTGGCCAGCGCGTCGCCGCCGCCGGAGTCGATGCGCAGGACGATGGCCACCACCGACGCGTCGTCGGCGGCCGCGTTGATCGACTCGATGAAGCTCTCGGCGCCGGCGATCTCCCCGGTGATGGGGTTGGAGGCGTTCTTCCCCCCGCTGATGCCGCCGATCACCGGGATGACGGCGATCGAGCGCTGCGTGCCCCAGCGCACGTCGATCTCAAAATCCGATCCCGGGAACATGCCTACCGCCGGACCCGTCGGCTTGAGACGCTCTTTAATCGTGCCATCCGGCG
>JBBRUE010000165.1:0-10311 GCA_038248085.1 Myxococcales bacterium
AAGCCGAACGAGGCGCCGATCACCCCGACCGCGTCGCTGATCTCCAGGGAGGGGATCTCGTAGGGCGTGAACACCGGCCACATCGACTCGTCGCCGCGCGCCTCCATGATGATGAACGAGTTGTCGGGGACGTTCGTGTAGTGCTTCGTCACGTCGAGCCGCACCACGTCGCGCTCGGGTCCGAGGGTGATGACCTCCAGCACCTCCGGTTCGCGAACGGGACCGCTGGTGCTGCCGCGGCGAATGGTGACGCGCTTCACGTCGACCCACGGCGCGGCCTTCACCACGAGGTGTACGTCGATCTCGCCGTCACCCGCGACCACCGTGCTGCCGATGCCCTGCCCGTTGACCGCGAGGTCGAGGATGGGCCCGTTGGTGGCGACCGCCCGGCCCTGGCCGAGCGCGGTGAAGACTGCGTCCTGGTTGAGCCCCTTCATCGTGCCGTCGGCTGACGTCCCGACCTGCACGTAGGTGCGCGGCAGGCCCGCCTCGGCCTTGTCGCCGTGCGAGTCGGAGTTGCCCGTCGCGGTGATCTTGAAGCCCTTCGAGAGCATCGCGAACCAGTCGTACTGCGCACCGCCCTGGAGCGGCGTCAGCTCGAAGCGATCGGGCTCGCCCTTCGCCGAGACCTTCACCACCCGGTTGAGGATCTCGCCCGGCGCCGGCAGGCATTCCTCGATGCTCGGCTCGCCCACCCCACACTTGCGGATGCCCGGCTCCGGGCCCGCGGGCACCTTGTCGAGCGCCGGCATGCGGTACGGGAACATGATGTCGAAGCGCTTGCCGTTGAAGACCTCCATCGCGTCGAACTCGGTCGAGAAGTTCGAGGTGTCGTAGGGCGACTTCGAGCCGTCGGGCAGCGGGGAAGAGTCGATCGCCGTCGCCGAGTACGGAGGCAGCGGGTTCCCCGTGTAGTTCGAGATGTTGAAGGCGTTGAAGTACCCGAGGATCGTGTCGCGCGGGTGGTTGACCTGCACGATGGTCTTCTGCGGGTCTTTCCCCAGGGCGCGCAGCTGCGCGAACAGCTCCCCCGGCGGGCGGAAGAACCAGCGGAAGCTCCCGTGCTGCACCGGCCCCGGCTGCAGCACGAGGGGGAAGGCGTTGAAGTGCCCCATCTCGAGCGAGGTGAGCTCGAGGCCCACGGTGCTCGCCAGCCAATCATTGAGGTCGAGCGCGTCGATGGTCGGCGCGTAGTCGGCGACGTAGTTGTGATCGGTCGAGGTCACGAGATCGACCCCTTCGACCGCGTAGCTCATCACGCGCGCGGGGAGCTCCATGTCGCTGTCGACCGACTTCGCCGAGTGCACGTGGAAGTCGGCGCTGATCCACCCCGGGGTGGGCACCACCTGCGTCAGCGTGAAGCCGACGTTGGCGGTCTGGCCGGCCTTGATCTCCACTTCCTTCACCTGGAGGTCGTACTCGGGCCCGCGCGAGGCGTAGACCAGGTACGTGCCCGGGCGAATCGGGGAACCGACCACGCCATGCGGCGCGAAGAGCACCCGCTCGAGGTAGCGGCGCGTCGCGGGATCGGCGGCGTTGTCGTCGATCAGGTCGGAGGTGCGGTACCGCTCGCCGATCGGCAGGTTGTAGAGGAACTGCCGCGGCACCTTCGCGAGGTCCGGGCTCTCGTAGGTCCCGACCACGCTGATCTTCGCGGGGATCGCGCGGCCCTTGTCGTCGCGCACCACGGCGCGCAGATCGCCCGGCTGCTCGAGCGTGAAGTCCATGCGGCCGGTGCCGCCCTCGGTCATCTCCACCGGCGTGGTGTTGAGGCCCACGCTGCGGGTGCGATCGACCGCGAAGCCGACGTACTTCCCCGGAGGCACCGGCGCGGTCCACACGCCGTTCTTCTGGGTCGTCGCCTGGCTCACGTAGTTGCCCGCGTCGTCCTTCAGCACGACCGACACCCCGCCCAGCGGCTGCAACGTGCGCTCCTCGCGCACCAGGCCGGAGATCGTCCCGTAGGCCGTGGTGTCGTGCGCCACGTATTCCTTGCCGTTCGAGCGGATGGTGACGTCCTTCAGGTCGTAGACGACCTTCTGCACGCTCGCGACGTCGCCGGAGCCGACCGCCAGGTACGAGGTGTAGCTGTAGCTGGAGCCCTTCGGCAGGTTCTGCGGCGCCTTGGCGAAGTACGTGCCGAGGAAGCTCGACGACGCGATGGGGATGAGGATCGAGTCCTTCTTCGCCGTCGGGTAGTACAGCGGCTTGTTGTCGAGGTAGCTCCCGTTGGGGCTCTGGCCGGCGACGAAGGCGTAGCTGACGCCGTCACCCTCGGTGGCCCACATCTGCGTCACTTCGCCGGGGATCGCGTCGAGCGAGGCCGGGCGCTTGTAGACCTCCTCGAGGTGGAAGCGCATGTCGAAGCCCGCTTCCCCGGGCACGAAGAGCCGCTGCCCTTCCCCGAGCAACGTCACGAAGCCGAAGGGCACGTTGAGACCCCAGGCGGCGTCGCGCGTGCCGTTGTTGGTCACCGTGACGACGATCTTCAGGTACGGCTTGCCCGGCTCGAGGATGTAGTCACACGTGAAGTCGAGCGGGTCCTTCGGGTCGACCACCTCGGTGAAGGCCTTCACCAGCGAGATGAACGCGCCGCTGCGGCCCGACACCCGAATCGACGCCGCCGTGCCGTCCTTGCCGTCAGAGAGCACCTCCACCTTCCCGGGCTCGAGCGCGGTGAGGAAGAACGCGGGGAACATCTCGGTGAAGTAGTCGTTGCCGGCGACCCCGGCCGTCGGGCTCGCGTTCGCGCCGCGCACGAGATCGATGTCGATCAGCGAGCCACCGAAGCTCCCGAAGCCCCGGCTGGTGCCGACGTTCTGGATGATCGCGTGGATGACGCCGTTGGTGAGCTTGTAGTCACCCTCGCCACCGCTGGCCCGCTTGCCGCCGATGAGATCGCTCGCGTCAGTCGGGGCCGCCTCGACGTCAGCCAGCCCGCGCTTGCCGCCGATCAACTCGGTGCGGCTCTTGATCTGGAACGCCCGCGCCGGCGGCGTGGTCTTGGTGCACGCGCTGGCGAAGACCAGCGCTACGAGCAGGAAACGCTTCATCGGTTCACCACACCGCGTGGATCATGAGATCCACGCTGTCGTTCGGGTACGAGGCACGCGCCTCTTCTTCCCGGTGGGTGTACTGGGCCAACACGCGGAAGGGCAACTCGAAGGGCCGCCAGGCAAGCATCGCGGCGATCTCAATCACCTGATCGTCCAGTTGCGCCGACGACGGGTCGTAGACTGCCCCGCGCACCGCCGCCTCGAGGCCGGTCTTCTCGTGGAAGTAGCGCACCTGCGCGAGCGCGCCGAGGCCCGAGTCGGGAGGCAGCCCGGCGTAGCTGTAGGTCGACGACCGGCCGAGCACCGCGAGCAACCCGCTGAACCCGTAGCCGTGCGCCGAGAGATCCGCCCCGTACGCGAGCTGGTTGGCCGAGAGCTGATTGGGCCGCAGGCCGTCGGTGCGCTGGTTGTAGTAGCCGTTGAGGCCGAGGGTGACGTGCTGCATGTAGTCGACCTCGACGCGCGCGACCGGCTGCACCGAGTTGTTGTCGTTGAAGAGCTGGTTCTGCCCGTTGCCGTTGAAGACGCCGACCGCGTACTTGAAGCCGAGGCCTTCGCCGCCCATGCGCTTGCTGAAGACCTGCACGCCCAGCTGGCGATCGGGCGCGAGGAAGGTGCGCGGCCCGAAGCCGTCCGGAGGGCTGATGCCGTTGGCCAGCACCGAGCGGTTCACGAAGGGAATCGCGCCGTCCGCGAGCAGCATCTCGGCGTAGTACGGCGGGCGCTGCTGACCGGCCCGCACGCGAAACGCGTCGGCCACGTCGTACTGCACGTAGGCGTCGCGCAGCTCGACGACGCGGCGCCCAGACAGCGGATCGGTGGGGTCGACCAGCGGCGCGGCGAACTCCACCGAGGTGTACACGCTGAACTTCTCGATGGGGTGGAAGTCGAGGCCCAGGCGGAACTCGGCGAGGCGGAAGCCACCGTTGCCGCCCACCAACTGCTGATCGCGGAACGGGAAGGTGTAACCCACGGCGACGCGCGCGAAGCCGCTGAGGGTGACGCGCTGCCACCACGGCACGTCCTGGTTCACCGCAGTCGGAGAGGGCGTCGGGCCCCCGGTCGCCGGCGTGTTGACGGCAGCGACGACTGCGGGCTGTTCAGCCGGGACCGGCGCGACGGCCTCCACCGGGGCCTGGGACAGCGCGAGCGACAGCACGAGGGCGAGCGACATGGCGGTGTTTCTCCTTCGGGTTCAGCGGAAGACTTCGTCGAGGGCGCGCCCCTGCGCAGCGGCAGGCGGCGGAACGGTGAGCAGGCGGGACATCGTCGGCGCGAGGTTGATCATCTCGGCGGTGCCGCCCTGCCCCTTCTTCACGTTGAGGCCGAAGAAGACGAGCGGAACCGCGCGATCGTAGAGGTACGCGCTGGCGTGACCGGTGCGATCGACCGAGTTGTAGGTCCAGTACGGCCTGGTCACGAGGATCAGATCTGGCGAGCGGCCGACGAACGCGCCGCGCGCGAAGAGCGCTCCGAAGGGGCCCCGCAGATCCGTCAGCGGGAGCAGGTCGAGCACGCCGGGGTGCGTCTTCGCCACCGCCTGCAGCCGCGCGAGCTGGGTGAGCCCCTTCGCCCGGAGCGCCGGCGCGAAGGTGTAGCCGGGCGTCTTGCTGCCGGCGAACCAGTCCTGCCGGCCGAGCTGGGTATCGAGCTCCGCGTCGAGCGCCTCGCGGAGCTTCTTCATGTCGACCCGCCCCGCATCGAGCCCGCGCGCGAGGGCGACTTCGGGCACCGGGGGCACGCCGTGATCCGAGGTGAGGACGACGACGTACTTCCCCTTGCCGACCAGCAGGTCGAGCTGGGTCAGCAGCCGGCCGATCTCCTGGTCGACGTGGAGGAAGTCCGCGAGGCTCTCCGGCGAGTCGGGGCCGAAGTCGTGCCCGATGCGATCGTGGCCCGAGAAGCTGATGGTGAGCAGGTCGGGGACCTCGTCTTTGCCCAGCCCCAGCGCCTTGAGCCCGTCGAGCGCCACGTCGACCTCGGCGGTGTCGAGGATCGGCTGGAGCTCCTTGCGCTCGGCGAAGGGCGCGCTGTCGTCCACGCGCCCCGAGGGAGGCAGCGAGGGTGACTTGCCGGTGATGCCGCCCGCCGGCAGGCCCCACTGGAAGGCGGCCTTGAGCACGAGCTGCGCGAGGCGCTCGTTGACCGGCGCGAGGAAGGCCGGGAGCTCCTTCGCGTAGAAGGTGCTGGTGGTGAAGATGGGCTTCTCGACGTCGAACCACACCGCGAGGCCCGCGTGGCCGGCGCAGAGGATCGCCGAGCGATCTTTCGCCGACACGCTCAGCGAGAGCGCCTTGTCATCGGCCACCCGCACGCTGTCGGCCAGGGTCGGCGCGCGCAGCCAGGTGGGCGCGGTGCCTTCGCGGCCATGGGCTTCCCGGCCGAGCACGGTGAAGGCGGGATCCTCCGTCGAGAGCCGGGCCTTGCCGGTCTCGGCGTCGATCCAGTCGTTGGAGACGATGCCGTGCACCTCCGCGTACGCGCCGGTCATGATCGTCGCGTGCCCGGAGGAGGTGATGGTGGGGGCCGCCTCGTAGCGGGACTCGTGGAAGACGTAGCCCTCGCTGACCAGGCGCTTGATGCCGCCGGTCACCTTCGGGAGCCGGGCGTTGAACGCCTCCGCGCTGAGCTGGTCGATGACGATGACGACGCCGAGCCGGGGACGGTCTCCCGCGATCGCCTGGGCTGCCACGAGCGCTAGGAGAACGGAGAACCGATGCACGGGCGGCCTTCTAGCCGCGTTCTCCCGGGGCGAGGTGACAAGAAAGTGACTTCACCACTCGCGGGTGAAGCGCTGCACGCTGCCGCCGGGGTTCTTGCAGTTGACTGAGATCATCCGTTCGTCCCAGCTCAACAGGTACGGGGGCCCACCCTTCTTGAAGCGCACCGCGTCGCCGTCGCGCAGCAGCGCCTGGAACGGCTTGGTGTCGTTGGCCCGGTAGAAGACCTTCTCGCCGAAGACGCGGAGTTCCTCCTTCGACTTGCGATCGATGAAGGCCCCGTCCTTCGTGGTGAAGATCTCCGGCGAGACCTCGAACTTCCCGCTCGCGGTGAGCTTCGCCGGCGCCTCCGAGTTCACGACCAACTGCTCGGGGAGCCCTTCCTCCATCATCGGGATCTTCGCCGTGCTGCTGCGGGTGATCGCCCCCGACTCGGCGAGCGTCGCCACGTCATCCCCTCCTCCGGCCTCGCTGCTCGTCGTCGCGCCGAAGCGCAGGCCATCGAGGAGCTCGCCCTTCGGGCCGTAGGTGAGCAGGAACGTCGTCGCCGTCGAGCTCATCGGCAGCGCCTGGTCGAAGCGCACCACCAGCACCGTCACGCCCGGCCGGGCGACCTGGGCGATGGGCCAGATCGTCAGCGTCTCGTCCTCGTCGGGCTTCGCCTTCCACTGGCGGAGCTCCTTCAACTCCGAGGTGGTGCTCTTCGCGAAGCCGAGCGCGGCGATCTCCTCGGGGAGCAGGCCGGTCTTCGGCACCGCGACGTCCTTCGACGACCACGGCAGCGTCGCCGGCTTGAACTTCTTCACCACGTCCTGGAAGCCGGGCTTCGCTGCGAGGGCCGACGACGCAAACACGGCGGCGAGCAACCACCAGCGAGAGAGCATCAGAGCGCCCCCACCACGAAGAAGAAGGCCAGCACGAGGCCGTTGACGAAGAGACCGAGGGTGATGCCGATGATCAGCATGCCGGTCGAAGCGGTCACCGAGCTCGGAAGCGTGGCGGCCCGAACGACGGTGGTGCCCGCCCACTGATCACCCTTCCGTTGCTGCAGCGCGGAGCCGTCCATCGCGCCCTTGGCGACGAGGCCGAAGAAGAACGAGTCGACGAGGTACGCCAGCTCGCGAACGAACGCCGCGCCGAGACCTGCGGGCTTCCCGTCCACGCGGATGACCCGCAGGCCGAGGATCACCTTTCCCGGCGAGGCCCCGCAGACCCACGTGCTGACCGTCATGCCGAGGATCGACGCGGACAACCCGACGAGGATGTTGAACAGGAGCCCGTGATCGAGCCGCTGCGCCCAGCCCGCCCGCGCGACGCCCGTCGCCTCGAGCACCACGAGCGCCACCCCCGCCGCCAAGCCTCCGGCGAGACCCACCACCTGGCCGACCACCATCTCGATCATCCGGCTCCCGGCGCGGCGCCCGAAGCCCACCGTGTCTTCCGATTGAACGGGCCGTGCGGCGATCCCCGAGCGGCAGTCGGGGCACAGCCAGTCAGCGAGACACTCACCGCACCGGAAGGTCCCGCACCGCCCACACGGCGTCCCGGTGCGATCGGAATGCGCCAGACACGTCCCCACTGCCGCCACTGAATCCATGGGGAGATCGTGCTTCCTTTACTGCGGGTTGAAAAGCACAGCGGAGGTGGGCGCGCGTGTACGCCGCCACGCCTTCCGAGGCGACGCGCCGGCTGCCGCAGCTGTGGCAGGGCACGATCAATTCTGGTGACCCGCGGTCCCGTGCTCGATGCTGCGGGAATGTTCTCGGTGACGCTGATGGCGATGGTGTTGGGGCTCCATGGTGGTGAGCCCCCGCGCGAGGTGAAGTTCCAGGGCTCGTTGGTTGCGCAGGCGGATCTCCCGGGCACGCCGCCTCCCACGCCGCCTCCCGCGGTGGGCTTGCCGGTGGAGAGACCGTCGGTTGATGCCGTGGCGGTGCAGAAGCAGATCGACGGGCTCCTCGCGGCGCGCGCCGGGATCACCGCGCCGACGGTGTTGCTGGCCATCGGCGGCGGGCTGCTGACCGCGTCCTTCACCCTCGTGATCGTCGTCGCCATCGCAGGGCCGGGCCTCTCCATCCTGATCGCCGGGGTATTTGCGGTGTTGGGGGGCCTGGTGGCGCTGGTCCCGATCATCACCGGCGCGGTGATGATGAACAGCCGCGTGCAGTCGCGTCACTCGACCGATGCGAAGGTGAAGCTGCTGCGCCAGTCGCTGCAGAGCGCGCCGGTCGGCATGGTCGATCCTGTCGAAGGGCCCGTGCTCGCCCTGTTCTGAGCTGCCCCGAAGGCGAGCAGTCGCGCTGCAGGCTCCTTCCGTGCTCGACGCGGGCGTTCCGTCACCCGTTCACGCGGGCTTCTCTCTCCTGCCGACCGACATTTGTTCAGAGGTTCGCGCCGCGGAGTCGACCGGCGTTCGCAGCGTGAGGTGGATCGCATCGGTGCTGCGCAGGTCTTGATCAGCGCAGTAGACAGCCAGGAACAGCGCGTCGTCGTTCCACAGCGCGCGCAGCTCGGTGTGCGGCGAGAGCAGCCCACCATCGATGACGGAGCCGAACGCACCGGTGGACGGCGTCTGGACCCACTCGTCTTCTTCGGGCTCGCCGTCGACCGTCGGCGCCTTCGTGATGTGCAGCGCGGTCAGCTTCGGGCCGGTGAAGGTCTGAGCGTGGTCGCGGGTACAGCCGATGAAGAGGGGCGAGGAACAGCGCGACAGCGCTCACCCCCGCAGGGGAGAGGGAGACCGTTGAGATGGTCATCACGGCACCGTGAAGGTGGTCACCACCGCGCGGCGGGCCGAGCCTTACCGCGTGACCCTGAAGCCGCTGCTCTGCTGCTCCACCGTCGCATACCCGTAGACCGCGTTGCCGGTGATGGGCGCGCCGACGCGTCTGTTCCAGCGTCGCGTTCAGCCTCTGGCTGGCAATTGCAGCCCGCCACCACCACCATCCACCACGTCGACCGCCTCATCACGCCGCTCCAGATCCCGACCGCGCCGGCGGCCCAGAGCACGCCTCATTCAGGAGGGGCGACGACCTCGCGGCCGAGGCCCTTCGCTGCTCGACGAACGTCTCAGCGGCGGCGGAACACGCGCCGAACGATCGCACTGGCCTGCGGCACGCGCAGCAGCACGCACCCAGCGCCGTAAAGCGCAGCAAAAAGCGCGAGCAGGCCGAGGCTCATCGGCACGCGCGGCAGGGCGACCGGCGCGAAGAACGTGCCGCCCCACTCCGCCGCCGCCACCGTGCCGAACTGCACCCCGAGCCACACCTTCACGCCCAACGTCGCGAAGCCCGCCAGCACCGCGGCCGGCCAGACCTTCAGCAGCTGCGGGGCGATCGACGGCAACCCACCGAGCTCCCGGCGCAGCGCGCGACGCAGGAGCAGCATCTCCAGCCACGCGGTGAAGCCGGTGGTGATGGTGATGAAGACCGCCCCGAGGTGCGCCGGCAACCCGAGCTGCCCGGGCAGAATGCGCACCGCGTAGTACCCGAGCACGATGCCCAGCGAGACGCGGATCGCCGCGAAGCGCAGCGGGGTCTTCGTGTCTTTCAGCGCGTAGAAGGCCGACGAGTACAGCCGCCCCGACGTCTGCGCCGAGAGCGCGATGCCCGAGCCGATGAGGATGTACCAGGTGAAGCGCGAATCGGCGGCGGTGAACTTGCCCGACTCGAGCAGCACCGCGGCGATGAGATCGCCCAGCAGCAGGAAGGCCACCGCGCTGGGCACCACGAAGAAGGCCATGCGATCGAGCCCCGCGCTGAGCCGCTCGCGAATCGCCTTCGCCCGCTCGTCGTGCGACTTCATCGCGTCGGCGCTCATCTCGGGCAGCTCCGCCGCGGAGATCGCCATGCCGAACAGGCTCACCGGCAACAGCGCGATCGTCTGCGCGTAGGCGAGCGTCGACACCGCGCGCTCCGAGATGAACGACGCGTAGGCGAGATCGACCCAGCTGCTCACCTGCACCACGCCGCGCGCCGCCACCGCGGGGACGAAGCCCTTCACCACCTGCCGCACCGAGGCCATCGCCAGCGAGGGCTTCGGCGAGAACCCGCCCAGCAGCTTGAGCACGTTGGGGAGCTGCACCACGAACTGCGCGACGCTCCCCGCCACCGAGCCCCACGCGGCCCAGGTGACGATCACGTCCTGCTGCTCCCCGCGCGCGAAGATCAGCGCGGCGATGATGCAGCCGTTCCACACCACCGGCGCCGCGTACGAGAGGAAGAACTGCTTGTGGCTGTTGAGGATGCCCAGGCACCACGCGCTGAGCACCAGCACCCCGGTGCCCGGGAAGATCAACCGCACCAGGCGGATGGTGAGCTCGCGCGACGCCCCCTCGTAGCCGGGCGCGATGAGATCGACGAGCAGCGGCGCGGCCACCACGCCCAGGCCCACCAGCACGCCCACCAGCAACGCGAGCAGCCCGAACACCGCGCCCGCCACCCGCCGCGCTTCGTCGTTCTCTTTCTTCGCGCGCAACCCGGCGTAGACCGGAATGAACGAGGCCGAGAGCACGCCCTCGCCGAGCAGGTTCTGCA
>JBBRUE010000166.1:0-10286 GCA_038248085.1 Myxococcales bacterium
ACTGGGTCGCGCTGCGCAGGCGATCCGACAGCGTCTCGGCGAGCAGGTTCAGCGGCGACACGTCTTCCACCGCGGCCGGCGCCTCGAGCACCGGGTGCGAGGGGTCGGCGAAGCAGGCCTCGAGCTTGCCCGTCGCGCGGTTGAACGACTTGTTGCCCACCACGCCGTGCCGGTGCGGCCAGGCGCCGGTCACCATCGTGGTGTGGCCGATGCCGGTGACGCACTCGACGATCTCGTAGCGGGCCACCGGGTACACCGCCCCCTCGTTGAGCAGCCGCGCGAACCCCGCCTTGAAGCGCGACCGGTTGCGCTGCATGACGTCGGTCCCCAGCGAGTCGACGCTGATGAAGAGCGTCAGGCGGGGGGGCTTCGCCAGGCTGACGCCCGACACCACGAGGAGCACGGCCACGAGCCAACGCGTCATGGCCGCGGACCCTCGCATGTCTCCGATCGGCCGACGAGACGATTTCCTCGTGTAGAAGCCCCGCATGAGCGAGCCGTTCCACGTCCACGCCAGGCAGCGCGTCATCTACGGCGACACCGACCAGATGGGCGTCGTGTACTACGCGAACTACTTCCGCTACTTCGAGTTCAGCCGCTCCGAGTACTTCCGCGCCCGCGGCGGCAACTACACCCAGGTCGAGGCCGAGGGCTTCGGGCTGCCCGTCGTGACCGCGCACTGCGACTACAAGCGGCCGGCGAAGTACGACGAGGTGTTGATCGTCGACGTGCACGTCGCCGAGCTCCGGCGCGCGTCGCTGCGCTTCGAGTACGAGGTGCGGCGCGAGCTCGACGGCCTGGTGCTCGCCACCGGCCACACCGTGCACGCGTGCATCGGCGCCAACGGAAAACCGACTGGAATTCCGCGATCTGTGGTCAAACTGTTGGCCCCATGATTGAGGAGCAAAAGTCGATGGATCGAAACCTCGCGATGGAAGTTGTTCGTGTCACCGAGATGGCCGCCATCGCTTCGGCTCGCCTGATGGGTCGCGGCAAGAAGGACGAGTCGGACCAGGCCGCGGTGGACGCCATGCGCAAGGCGTTCGACACCTTGAGCATCGATGGCACCGTCGTCATCGGTGAGGGCGAGCGCGACGAAGCGCCGATGCTCTACATCGGCGAGAAGGTCGGTAAGTCGCAGGAAGGTGGAGCGCCGATCGACATCGCGCTCGACCCGCTCGAGGGCACCAACCTCTGCGCCTACGGCCGCCCCGGCGCCATCTCGGTGGTCGCGCTCTCGAACCGCGGCGGGTTGCTCAACGCCCCCGACACGTACATGGAGAAGATCGCCGTCGGCCCGGCGGCCCGCAACGCGATCGATCTCTCGAAGACCGCCACCGCCAACCTCCAGGAGATCGCCAAGGCGATGGGCCGCACGGTCTCCGAGTTGACGGTGGTGATCCTCGATCGCGATCGGCACATCGATCTCATCAAGGAGGTCCGCGTCGCGGGCGCCCGCGTGCGCCTGATCGAAGACGGCGACGTCGCCGCGTCCGTGGCCACCTGCTTCGAGGAGAGCGGCGTCGACGTGCTGATGGGCACCGGCGGCGCCCCCGAGGGCGTGATCTCTGCCGCGGCGATGCGCTGCGTCGACGGCGGCTTCCAGGGCCGCCTGCGCTTCCGCAGCAAGGAAGAAGAGGCCCGCGCGGTGCGCATGGGGGTGAAGGATCTCACCCGCATCTACTCGGCCGAAGACCTCGCCAAGGGCGACGTGATGTTCGCCGCCACCGGCGTCACCTCGGGCGACTTCCTCAAGGGCGTGCGCTTCTTCGCCCACGGCTGCGAGACGCACTCCATCGTGATGCGCTCGAGGACCGGCACCGTGCGCCACATCACGGCGCGGCACCGCTTCGACCTCAAGCCGATGTAACCTCGCCTCATCTCATTTCTCTGACTGACCGAAGGAGCCCGTCCATGGCTGGCGCGCAACGCAACGTCATCTTCAACGCCCCGATCGAGAAGTGCTGGGCGGTGATCTCCGACTACGAGCGGTACCCGGAGTTTCTCCCGGAGGTGAAGAAGATCCGCACCCACAACCGCCGCGGCAACGAAGTCGACGTCCAGTACGAGGCGGAGGTGGTGAAGATCATCAAGTACACCGTCCACATGAAGGAAGAGGCGCCCAAGAAGGTGACCTGGTCCTTCATCGACGGCGAATTCATGAAGGACAACAAGGGTGGCTGGCAGCTCGAAGACGCCGGCAACGGCACCACCAAGGCGACCTACAGCATCGAGGTCGAGGTCGGCATGCTGGTCCCGAAATCGATCGTCAACGTGCTCGTCGACACCCAGCTCCCCAAGTTGCTCGAGAACTTCAAGAAGCGCATCGAGTCGCAGAAGTAGGTCCTGCCTGATTTCAGCAGGTTGGAATTTTCCATTCGGTGGGTTGAAGCGGCCCTCGGCGTGGTTACAATTGGTTTGCGTCCGTCCACTCCAAAGGCCCCATGCTCGACTCCTACATCATCGAAGAGCTGAAGCGGCGGGAGCGGGAGCGCACCCAGCGGGAGCGCCAGCGTCCGACGCTTGAGATTCCCGCCCAGCGTGACGAGAAGGACGAAGACGATCGCAAGTCGGAGCGCGAAGAGATCTCCGGCAACGCGGTCGTGCATATCGACCTCTGACGCGACCGCACCACCGACCCCATGAATCCGTTGAGCGCGTTGATCGCGAAGGGCCGTCGACGCCCCTTGCGGATCTACTACGACGAGGCCTACCGCCTGCCCATCTCCGGCGCGGAGACGGGCCCACATTCGATGGAAACGCGTCGCTCCGACGACGCCGTGCACTACCTGCTGCATGAGCACGCGCTGTCGATCAGGGACGTCATCAACCCCGAGCCGGTGAGCTACGCCGACCTCGCGCGGGTCCACACGCCCGAGTACCTGGAGTCTCTCCACGACGCGAAGACGCTGGCCCAGGTCTTCGCCGTCGACCCCAGCGACATCTACGTCGACGAAGTGCTGCGCACCCTGAGACTGGGCGTGGGTGGCACCGTCGAGGCAGCGCGCTACGCGGTCGCCAGGCGGCGGGTGGCGATCAACACCTTCGGGGGCTTCCACCACGCGGCCCCCTCTCGGGGGGCGGGCTTCTGTGCGCTCAACGACGTCGCGGTGGCGATCGCCGTGCTGCGCGCCGACGGCTTCGCCGGCCGCGTGGCGGTGCTCGACTTCGACTTCCACCCACCCGATGGCACCGCTGAGTGCCTGGGGAAGGACGCTTCGGTGTGGCTCGGTTCGATCTCCGGCGCCGACTGGGGCCCTCTCCCCGGAGTCGACGACACGGAGCTGCCCGAGGGCACGGGTGACGCCGAGTACCTCGACGCCGTCGAGCAGCTGCTCAGCCGCATGCCGGAGGTGCAGCTGGCCTTCGTGCTCGCCGGGGCCGACGTCCTCACCGGTGATCGCCTCGGGCAGTTCAAGCTCTCCCTCACCGGGACACGGCGCCGCGAGTTCCTCGTCTCGCGTCGGCTGGGGAGCCTGCCCCAGGTGTGGCTGCCGGCCGGGGGGTACTCGTCGCACGCGTGGAAGGTGCTCGCCGGCGTCGGCCTGACTCTGGCCTTCGACACCGACGAGCCGATCCCCACCGACTACGAGCCTCTCGTCGCGCGCATGGCGGGCATCTCGCGCACGATCCAACCGGCGTCGCTGGGCAACGAGCCCTTCATGACCGAGGCCGACGTGGCCGACGCGCTGGGGCTCCCGCGTCAGGGGGCGCGCAAGCTGCTCGACTACTACACCGCGGAAGGGCTGGAGTTCGCGCTCGAGCGGTACCGGCTGCTGCCGATCCTCCGGCGCTTGGGCTTCCACAACCTGCATGTGGTGATCGACCGCGTCTCTCCCTACGACCGGGCCCGGTTGCTGGGCACCGACGCGATGAGCGGCCAGCAGTCGGTGCTCATCGAGCTGGAGCTCGAGCGGCGACGCCTGGGCGAAGGCACCTTCCTCTTCGTGAACTGGCTGTCGCTGCGCAACCCGCGCGCGCAGTTCAGCAACCTGAGGCCACAGCTTCCGGGGCAGGAGGTGCCGGGACTGGGCCTCGCCCGCGAGATGACGCAGCTGCTGACGCTCATGGCGAAGCGGCTGATGCTCGAGGGCGTCGCCTTCCGGCCGTCGTGGTTCCACATGGCGTGGGCCGCGCGTCACGACGCCCGCTTCGTCGACCCGAAACGGCAGGGGCGCTTCGCGGCCCTGGTGCGCGACGTGAAACAGATCGCCCTGCTCGACGCCACGCGGGCGGTCGCCGACGGGCGGGTGCGCCTCAACGGCGAGCCCTACCGCTGGGAGGCCGACGAGATGGTCCGTTGGCGCGACCCCAAGGACGTCCCCGACGATGCCGCGCTCGTCGCCGAAGAGCGCGACCGCTGTCACTTCACCTTCACCTGACGGAGCGAACCATGGGCGTGCCGATGACCGTCCGCCTCACCGGACTGGAGTGCCAGCTCACCCACGAGCCCTCGGGGGCGGTGATCCGCACCGTGCCTCCGAAGGACAATGGTGGCGACGGCTCGAGCTTCTCGCCCACCGACCTCGTCGGCGCCTCGCTCGCCTCCTGCGCGCTGAGCACCCTGGCCCTGGTCGCCGCGAAGGAAGGGCTGACCTTCGGCGCGGCCAGCGCGCGCGTCGAGAAGGAGATGGTCGGGCCTCCGCGCCGCATCGGCTCGCTTTCGCTGGTGATCACCATGCCGAACGAGACGCTGCCGGAGCAGCGCGCGCGCCTCGAAGAGATCGCGCGCGGGTGCCCGGTCGCGCGCACCCTCCACCCCGACGTGCTGGCCCCGATGACCTTCGTCTACCCCTGAGCGCGCGGGCTCAGGTCCCGGTGCGCTGGTCGCGCGTCAGGTCGTTGGGCACCACGAGGCGCAGCTGTGACGCGGTGAAGCTCTTCGCGTCGACCTCGCGCTCCAGGTAGGTGTAGCCGGCGAGGCCCGCCTCGTAGACCCGGAGGATCTGTCGCGACTCGTCGAGGTTGATCTTCCCCGCCCGCAGCGCCGTCTCGGTGTACGAGCGCACCTTGGTGATCAGATCGTCCTTGTTGTACGCGACGTAGTTGAGCACCTCGGTGACCGTGTCACCCTCGACCACGCGGTCGATGAGGTAGCCGCCGCCCGGCGCCAGCGACACCTGGATGGTGTGCGTGTCCCCGAAGAGGTTGTGGAGGTCGCCGAGGATCTCCTGGTACGCGCCCACGAGGAAGATGCCGAGGTAGTACTCGTCGTCGTTGAGCGCGTGGAGCTGGATGTCGTCCTTGACCTCGCGCTTGTCGATGAACTTCTCGATCTTCCCGTCGCTGTCGCAGGTGATGTCGGCCAGCACCGCGCGGCGGGTGGGGCGCTCGGTCAGCCGGTGAATCGGCATCACCGGGAACAGCTGGTCGATCGCCCACGAGTCGGGCAGCGACTGGAAGATGCTGAAGTTGCAGAAGTAGGTATCCGACAGCTGGTGCTCGAGGTTCTCGAGCTCCTCGGCCAGCTCGCCCATCTCGCGCGCGATGCGCAGCACCTTGTGGCAGATGCTCCAGAAGAGGTTCTCAGCGAGCACCCGCTGCTCGAGCGTGAGGTGCCCCAGCGAGAAGAGCGTCAGCGTCTCGTCTTTGTACTCGGCGGCGTCGTGGTACGTCTCGAGGAGGTTCTTGTTGGTGACGTCGCGGAACGCCGCGTAGAGGTTCTTCACCACCTGCGGCACCGCCTCCGGCAACACCTCGGGCACCGGCGGCACGTCGAAGCCGCTGTTGCCCAGCACCTCGGTCACCAGCATCGCGTGGTGGGCCACCACGGCGCGGCCCGACTCCGAGACGAGGTTGGGGTGGGGCACCTGCGCGGCGTCGCACGCCTCCATCACCGAGAACACCACGTCGTTGGCGTACTCCTCGGTGGTGTAGTTCATCGACGAGGCGAAGTTGGTCTGCGAGCCGTCGTAGTCGACGCCCAGGCCACCGCCGACGTCGATGTACTGCAGCGGCGCGCCCAGCCGGCGCACCTCGACGTAGAAGCGGCCGACCTCGCGCAGCGCGTTCTTCACGTTGCGGATGTTCGAGATCTGGCTGCCGAGGTGGAAGTGGAGCAGCTCGAAGCAGTCGATCAGCCCCGCCTCGCGCATGAAGGAGATCGAGTCCATCAGCTCGTTCGACGAGAGGCCGAACTTCGAGCGATCGCCGCCCGAGGTTTCCCATTTGCCGGCGCCGCGGATCGAGAGGCGCACCCGCACGCCCAGGCGCGGCTTGATGCCCGTCTTGCGGGCGACCTCGGCGATCAGCATCAGCTCGGACGGCTTCTCGACGACCATCACCACCTTGCGCCCGAGCTTCGAGGCGTAGAGCGCGGTCTCGACGTACTCTTCGTCCTTGTAGCCGTTGCAGATGATCAGCGCTTCCGGGTCCTCGAGCAGCGCCATCACCGCGAGCAGCTCGGGCTTGCTGCCCGCCTCGAGCCCGTAGCCGTAGGGCTTGCCGGCGTCGGTGATCTGCTCGACCACGTAGCGGTGCTGGTTCACCTTGATCGGGAACACGCCGCGGTACTGGCCCTTGTAGTTGTGCTCGCTGATCGCCTTGCGGAAGGCCTCGTTGAGGTGCACCACCCGGTGGCGCAGCACATCGGTGAAGCGAATCAGGAGGGGCAGGCTGATGCCGCGCCGCCGCACCTCGTCGACCAGCTCCTTGAGGTCGAAGCTGGGCGTCGTCGGCCCGCCCGGGTGCACGCAGACGTTCCCCTTGTCGTTGATCCCGAAGTAGCCCGCCCCCCAATTGCGGATGGCGTACATGTCGTTGGAGTCAGCAATGGACCAGCGCTGCGGCGTGGGGTTGGCCATGGGTGCGCGCACTATAGAGAATCGCCCGGAAGATCCAGCATCCGGCGGGGGGCTTTCATCAGTTCGACTGGGCCGCGAGCCGCTCGAGGTGGTGGCTCATCTTCGGGTCCTGGATGAGCTCCACCAGCTGGTTGCTCTGCATCAGCCCGCGGACATCTCCCGACTCCAGGGCCTTCTTCCACGCGTCGGTCTGGATGACCTGGCGGAAGCGGGAGTCCTTCATCAGCGCGGCGTAGTCGGGGTCGTCCTTGAGCTTCTGGGCGGCCTTCGGGTCGCTGGCGAGCTTCGCGGCCAGCGCGAGGTCCTTCGCCCCCGAGAACTGCACCGTCTCGATGAAGTTGTATCGCCGGGCGAGGGCGACGAGCTTCGAGTCCTTCGGGGTGAAGGTGTACTTCTTCCCCGCGAGCACCAGGTTGTTCTCGACGAAGGTGGCGGCGGACAGGCCGATCCAGATCGCCACCGCCGTCTTGAGCCCCGCCAGCCCGAAGCCCAGCACGCGATCGGCCGAACGGTTCTGCGGGTCTTTGCCCGCCAGCAGCCGCTTGAGGATCGCGGTCAGCACCAGGCGCACGGCGAGGTAGACCACGATGAAGGACACGATGGTCGCGGCGACGACCCCCACCGTGAGCGACGACTGGAGCGCCTTCGCCATCGGCTCGGCGAAGAAGCGACCCGCTGGCGCCGCGGCGAGGACCCCGCCGATGCCGGCCACGGCCTGGGCGACCTGCTTCGAGAACCCGCTGAGCGCACCCCACAGCGCGAAGAGGGCGATGGCCCCCAGGGCGATGAGATCGAGCGTCACTTGATCATGTACGAGGGGCCCAGGGCGCGGCGCTCGTCCTCGATCTTCTTTTTCGCCTCGGCGAGCTTCTCTTTGAAGCGCTCGTTGCCGGGCTCGTAGGTCAGACCCATCTTCAAGCTGCGCTCCGCCGCCACCCAGTTCCCCTTCTCGAACTCCGCCATGCCCGTCTTGAAGAAGGGCCGCGACTTGGGGTTGGTTCCGAACTCCTCCTCGGCCGTCTTGCGAGACTCGGCCTTGAGCTCCGACTCGGTCGACTCGGTGTAGCGGAGCTTCTTCGCGCGCTCGGCGCCGGTGATGTCGGCGAGGTACTTCTTCCGCTTCGCGTCGTCTTTCAGGAAGTAATAGGCCTCGGTGATCCGCTTGTAGATGCTGCCGATGTCGGACCGCACCTCGGACTCCGGGAGGTGGAAGAACCGGTCGGGGTGGTAGATGCGGCTCTCGCGGTAGAACGCCTTCTTGATCTCTCCGGAGCTCGCGGCCTGGCTGAGCCCGAGCGTCTCGAAGTAGTCGAGGGTCGCGAGCCCCGTGGCCAGGGTGCGGAGCGCCGCACTCTGCTGGGCGGTAATGCGCTCGATGGCGCCCGACGGCGGCAGCGGGCTGGGCCGGGCCCCGGAGGGAATGGCCGCGACGGGCCCAGTCGCGGGCCGCTGCGCCGCGGGGGCGGGCGGTACCAGCGCTCCGGGCGGCGCCGAAGGGGGCCTGGCGGCGGGGGCCGGCGGAACGAGAATGCCCGACGGCGCCGATGACGGCGGCCGCGTCGCGGCGGGCGCAGGCGACACGAGGGCGCCGGGCGGTGCAGACGCAGGCCTCGCGACCGGGGCCGCGAGCGGCGGGAGCACGGGCGCCGCGATGACTGGGCCGGGCGGACGCATCACCGGGCCAGCCGCGGCCGGGCCGAGCACGGGCGTGGGTGGGCGCGGCAAGGCGGGCCGGGTGCTGGTTCCTGGCCGCGTCACGATCGGCGCGAAGGGGCGGGCTGCTGACGGCGCCGTGGCTGGCAACGGCGTGTTCTGGTTCCCGACCGCGACCGGCCGGACCGGCGCACCGACCGGGAGGGGCGTGTTCCCGGCCGGACCCGTGCGCGTGGGCGCGCCGGCGGGGGTCGGCGTATTTTCCCCGGGGCCCGGCGCACGCACCACGGGCATCACCGGCGGCGCCGAGATGGTGGGCAGGCCGGGAGGGCGTGCCTGCGGAGCGGTTGCGGGCGCCGGCCGCGAGACGGCGACCGGCGCCACCGGCGGCGCAGTCACACGGGGCATGGGGCGCGCCGGGGCGATCTGGGGAACCCCCGGCGGGCTGGGTGGCTTACCGGCGTTGTCGTCCTGGCCGTTTGACATCGTTCAGCACCTCACCTCGCGGCGGGCAGGTCCTTCTGGTTGGCCATCTTCTGTTGGCGGTTGTCCTGGATCGACTTCTGGATGTCGGTCTCCGAGAGGCCCGACGACAGGCTGATCGTGGTCGACGTGCGCTGCCCCGTTTCCTGGTCGGCGGCCTGCACGTTGACGATGCCGTTGGAGTCGATCTCGAAGGTGACGTCGATCTTCACGTCGCCGCGGTAGCCGATGCGGAAGCCCGCGAACTCGAACTCACCCAGCAGCTCGCACTCGTCGGCCCGGTTCGATTCGCCCTGGTACACGCGGATCTTCACCCGGTCCTGGCCGTCGCGGCTGGTGGTGAAGCTCTTCGTCTTCTCGATGGGGATGGGTGTGTTCTTCTCGATGATCTTCTCGGTGAAGCCACCGACCGTGCCGATGCGCAGCGAGAGGGGGGTGACGTCGACCAGGAAGGTCTCGGTCGCCTTGTCCATCAGCGCGTGGGCCTGGAGCGCCGCGCCCAGCGAGACGATCTGGTCGGGGTCCACCCCGGCCATCGGCTCCTTCTGGAAGTAGTGCTTCACCGAATTGCGGATGATCGGGAGCCGGGTCGGGCCGCCGACGAGGATCACCGCGTCGACGTCGTTGACCGTCATGCGCGCGCTCTGCAGCGCCTCGTCGGTCACCTTGAAGGTGCCCTGCACCAGGTCCATCACCATGCGGTTGAACTGGTCGGCGGTCAGGCGCTGCGACAGGTCGAGCACCTTGCCGTTGGTGTCCTGGCAGATGCCCGGACAGAGGATGTCGGCTTCGCCGTTCTGCCCGACCTCGATCTTCGCGCGCTCCGACGCCTCCTTGAGCATCTGGAGGCAGAAGCGGTTCTGCCGCAGGTCGAGCTTGGTGCGCGCGAGGAAGTCTTCCGCCAGCCAGTTCATGATGCGGTCGTCGAAGTCATCGCCGCCGAGGTAGGTGTCGCCGGCGGTCGAGAGCACCTCAAACACGTCCTTGCCGATCTCCAGCACCGAGACGTCGAAGGTGCCGCCGCCGAGATCGTAGACGGCGACGCGCTGGTTCATGTCCTTGCCGAAGCCGCAGGCGAGCGCCGCCGCCGTCGGCTCGTTCAAGATGCGCAGGACGTCGAGCCCGGCGATGCGGCCGGCGTCCTTGGTCGCCTGGCGCTGGTTGTCGTTGAAGTACGCGGGCACCGTCACCACGGCCTTCGTCACCGGTTGGCCGAGGTAGCTCTCGGCGATCGCCCGCAGCTCCTTGAGCACCAGCGCGGAGATCTCCGGCAGCGAGTACGTCTTCCCCCGCGCCTGGATGCGGACCGAGTTGTTCGGGCCTTCGACGATGGTGTACGGCATCACC
>JBBRUE010000167.1:0-10273 GCA_038248085.1 Myxococcales bacterium
AGCATTCGCGACACGCGCAACCTGGTCATCGGCCGGGTGTCGGAGCTCGAAGAGGAGCCGGGCGGTGACGGCGGCGACGACGACGAGGCCAACGGCGGCAAGCGCATGGTGCGCAAGAACTTCCAGACCGTGCCGTTCTACGCGGCGACGCTGATCGTCCCCGCGAGCGGCAAGCTGGTGGTGCCGATCACCCTGTCCGACGACCTGACCACCTTCCGCGTGCGTGCGGTCGCGGTGTCGGGCGGCATGCGCTTCGGGCTCAAGCAGAGCTCGATCAAGGTGCGCTTGCCGGTGCTGGTACAGCCGCAGCTCCCGCGCTTCGTGCGCATGGGCGACCAGTTCTGGCCGGGCGCCGTGGCGCGCCTGGTCGAGGGCGCCGAGGGCCCGGGCGTGGTGGACATCAAGATCACCGGGGCGATCGACGGCAAGGCCTCGAGCCAGGAGAAGATCGAGCTCAAGGCCAACAAGGCGCTCTCGGTGCTGACCCCGGCGACGGTGCGGAGCGTCACCACCGCGAAGGACACGATGCTGACCGTGCGCGTCGACGTGACGCGGCTGTCCGACAAGGCGGGCGATGCCTTCGAGGTGAAGCTCCCGCTGCTGCCGGATCGCGCGATCGAACGCCGCGCGCTGTTCACCACGCTGGCGCCGGGCAAGGCGAACGGCATCGACTTCCCCGAGAAGCCGCGCGCGGGCACCGGGAGCCAGACGCTGATCGTCACCAACCAGCCCGGGTTGCTCGAGCTGGCCTCCGGCCTCGAATACCTCTCGGCCTACCCCCACGGCTGTCTCGAGCAGCGCATGAGCCAGGTCTCGCCCGATCTCGCGCTCGGCGGGTTCCTCAAGAAGCTCGAGCTCGACACGCGCTTCACCCCGCAGGTGCAGGCCTCGACGAAGCGGATCCTCGACGAGCTCAAGCAGCACCAGGACGAGCAGGGCTTCTTCAGCTACTGGCCCGGCGGCCGCGGCGACGTCGCGCTCACCGCCCAGGGCGTGGAGTTCATGGTCTCGGCGCGCAAGACGGGCCTCTCGGTGGACGACGCGGTGCTGCGCCGCGCCACCGATGCGCTCAAGCGCGTGCTGCGCACCGACTTCAACGGCCTGTGGTCCGAGTACCGGTACAACCAGCAGACCGCGGCGATCCGCGCGCTGGGCCGCACCGGGGAGCTCGACGAGAACTACCTCGTGGAGCTGTTCGCCAAGCGCAAGGGCATGGACGCCACCTCGCTGGCGGATCTCACCTCGGCGATGGCCGAGCGGCCCAACACCTTCCAGACCAACCTCGGCGCGCTCAAGGGCGAGCTGTGGGACAGCATGGTGTTCAAGCTGGTGAAGGGGCAGCAGCTGTTCGACGGCGTGCGCGGCGATCGCACCACGTGGAACGGGCTGTACCTGGGCTCGTCGGCGTCGACGACGGCGGCGGTGTGGGAAGCCCTGCTCAAGGTCGACCCGGCCAACCCGAAGCACCCGATGATCCGCGACGCGCTGCTCTCGAGGGCCACCCCCCAGTACGGCTTCGGCAGCACGCACGCCAACCGGCGGGCCATCGCAGCGCTCGGGTTCTACCTGGAGAAGAACACCACTCCGCAGCCGAAGACGACGGTGACCGTGGCGGGCGGCAGCGACGTGGTGCTCGACGAGACGAAGCGCGCCGGCCGGCGGACGATCGAGGGTGACGCCGCGCTGGCGATCAACGTCACCGGCGGCGCGGTGAGCGCGCGGGTGCAGCAGAAGTTCATCCCCAACGGCGCCGGGGCGAGCGTCGAGCCGAAGAAGGACGGCTTCATCGTCACGCGCAGCCTGTCGTGGGTGCACTCCGACGGCTCGGCGATCACCCACCACGAGGACAAGACGGGCGCCGCCCTGTCGGTGCCGCTCGGGGAGATCCTCGAGATCCACGCCACCCTGAGCACCGACGAGTTGCGACATCACGTCGCGCTGGTGGTGCCCATCGCCGCCGGCCTCGAGCCGCTCAACCCGAACCTCGAGACCGCGAGCAGCGACGCGAAGCCCTCGCAGTCGGACTCGATCGCCCCGACCTATGTGCAGCGGCTCGACCAGGAGGTCCGCTACTACTTCACCGAGCTTCCCCGCGGCACGCACACCTTCCACTTCCGGGTGCGGGCGAGCAGCGAGGGCAAATTCGTGCACCCGCCGCCGTACGCCGAGCAGATGTACCGGGACGAAGTGCGCGGGCGCGGGGCGGGCATGAAGATCGTCGTCACCGGGTCGCACGAGAAGTGACTGCGAAGAGCGCGCTCCCTCTCCCTGCGACGCGGGGAGAGGGCCGGGGTGAGGGGCCGAGGGGTCGCCCCAGGGAGAGGAGGATGGTGGTGCTGGCCTTGATCGCCGGGCTGGCCGGGTTGTTCCTCCACTCGCTCGACGGCACGCTCCACCACCAGCAGCCTTCGCACCTGCTGCTCGATCGCACCGGCAAGTTCCTCGGCGAGGTGCCCGGCAGTCACGAGGCGTGGGGCTTCTGGCCGGTACCGGAGACGCTGCCCGAGAAGGTCGTCGTCACCACGCTCGAGACCGAAGACCGCAACTTCACCGAGCACGCGGGCGTGCACTTCCCATCGATCGCCCGCGCGGCCTGGCAGAACGTGCGGAGCCAACGGGTGATCTCCGGGGCCTCGACGCTCCCCATGCAGGTGGCGCGGCTGCAGCACCCGCGGGCGCGCACCCTCCTCGCCAAGGTGACCGAGGCCGCCGAGGCGCTGCTCCTCATTCACCGCTACGGCCACGACGCGGTGCTGCGCGACTACCTCACCATCGCGCCCTACGGAAACCGCTGCCACGGCGTGGTGCGCGCCTCGCGGCTCTACTTCGACAAGCCGATCGAAGATCTCTCGTGGCTCCAGGCGGCGTACCTCGCGGCGCTCCCGCAGCAGCCGGGCCGCATGGGGCCGTGGAACGCGAAGGGCCACACGCTCGCCCTCAACCGCGCCCGGCGCATCCTCCGGCAGCTCTACGCCCGCCACGTCATCACCGACGAAGACCTGCGCATCGCGCTCAACTCGGATCTCCAGGTGGTGCCCCGCCCCCGGCGCCACGTCGAGGCGATGCACTTCCTGCTCGCGGCGGCCAAAGAGGTGCGGGGCAGCGCGGAGGTGGTGCACCACACGACCCTCGACCTCGAGGCGCAGGGCCAGACGTTCCGGGCGCTCAACGAGAACCTGCGGCGGCTCCGCGGCGTGGGCGCGTCGAACACCGCGGGCCTGGTGGTCGAGCTGGCGACCGGCGACGTGCTCGCCTCGGTGGGGAGCGCCGACTACTTCGACCAGGAGGCGCGCGGGGCGATCGACTTCCTCTCGACCCGGCGCTCTCCCGGCTCCGCGCTCAAGCCGTTCATCTACGGCCTCGCGCTGGAGAAGGGCACCCACACCGCGGCGACGGTGATCGCCGACACGCCCGTGGAGTTCGAAGCGCCGGGCGGGGGGCTCTACGTCCCCGAGAACATCACCCACACCTTCCTCGGGCCGATGCTGCTGCGCGAGGCGCTGGGCAACTCCCGCAACATCCCCGCGCTGCGGGTACTCGCGGAGGTGGGCGTCGACGAGGCCCTGGAGCGCTTCGAGCGTGGCGGGGTGCGTGGCGTGCGCTTCGCCCCCGAGGCCTACGGGCTGGCGCTGGCCATCGGCGCGCTGCCGGTGACGCCCACCGAGTTGGCCGAGCTGTACACCGGGCTGGCGAACAAGGGCGAGACGGTGAAGCTGCGCCGCTTCATCGACGCGCCGAAGCAGCCCGGGGCGCGCATTCTCTCGAGTGACGCGGCGATGTTGGTCGCCCACATCCTCGCGGACTCGAAGGCCCGCCGGCCCGCCTTCCCCCCCGGGGGCCCGCTCGACTTCGACCACGCGGTGTCGATCAAGACGGGCACCAGCCAGGGCTACCGCGACGCGTGGGCCGTGGCCTTCGACGATCGGGTGTTGGTGGTGACGTGGCTGGGCAATCACGACTGGCGCCGCATGAACCTCGTCTCGGGCGCGACGGCGGCGGCCCCGGCGACGCACCACGTCCTCGAAGCGCTCTCCCCCACGCGCTCACCACACGTGCCGGCGATGATGGAGCGCCCCCTGCCCGAGTCGTTGGTGCAGCGCGAGGTGTGCGCGATCTCAGGGCACGTGCCGGGGCCCGGCTGCAGCAACACGCGCTCCGAATGGTTCATCCCCGGCACCGAGCCGCACGAGCCCTGTCCCTTCCACGTCGAGGTGGCGATCGACGTGCGCAACGGGCTGCGCGCGGGGCCGTCGTGCCCGAAGCAGTACGTGCGCGGCTGGCAGCTGCTCGACCTGCCCGAGACCTACGAGCCGTGGGCCCGCAAGCAGCGCCTGGCCATCGCGCCGGCGGCGTTCTCCCCGCTGTGCCCCACGGGCGTCGAGGTGACGCCGAAGATCGCCATCCGCGAGCCGCGCACGAAGAGCCGGTACCTCTTCGACCCGGACACCCCGCGCGAGCTCTCGACGGTGCGCTTCGCAGCCTCGGTGACGCCCGCGAACGAAGAGATCGTCTGGCTGGTCGACGGGACCCCGGTGGGCCGGGTGGGTTACCCGCACGAGCTCCGCTGGCACCTCGGGCCGGGTACGCACGTGATCCGCGCGCGGCTGGCGCTCTCGGGAGAGACCACCGCCGCGGTGACGGTGACGGTGGACGACTGAACCGCGAAACGCACGGCAGCCAGGGACAACTACCCCTGGGGCTGACGAGGCCGGAGTCGCACCACCCGCACCCGCCGGGGGGAGGCATCGACCACTTCCACCCCGGTGCCGTCACTGAGCGTGAAGCTCTCACCGCAGGTGGGGATGGTCGTCGTCCGCTCCAGCACCAGGCCCGCGACCGTCTTCCACCCTTCGCCCTCGGGCAGTCGGAGACCCAGGGCCCGATTGACTTCCCGCACCGGCGCCGAGCCCTGCACCAGCACGCTCCCGCCGGCCTCGCGTTGAAAGAGCGCCGACAGCGGCGCGTGCTCGTTGAAGACCTCTCCGATCAGCTCTTCGACCAGGTCCTCGAGGGCCACCAGGCCTGAGCAGGTGCCGTGTTCGTCCACCACGATGGCGAAGGGCTGCCGGCGGACGCGCATCTGTTCGAGGAGCTCCACTGCCGGCATGAATTGAGGGATGAACAGCGGCGCGCGGAGCAGCGCTTCGAGCACGAGCGGGCGCTGTTCCCAGATGGGCCCGAGCACGTCCTTGATGCTGATGTAACCGACGACGCGATCGACCTGTCCTTCGTAGACGGGCACCCGGCTGTGCGGCTGGCCGGTCAACGTGCGACGAAGCACCTCCTGGCTGGCGTCCCTGGGCACGGCGACGACCTGGCGACGGGGGATCATCACGTCGGCGGCGCGCAGCCCCGAGAAGCCCAGGGCTCTCCAGGCGATCTCCCCCGCCTGGGGATGAACGGTGCCCGCGGCCGTGGCCTCCTTCACCAGGGTGCTCAGCTCGTCGGGCGAGAGGCGCGCTTCCATGAAGGTGGTGCTGTCCCCGAAGAGCCGGAGCACCAGGTTGCTGCTGGCGGTGAGCACCCACACCAGCGGCCGCATCAGCCCAGAGAGCGCCAGCAGCGGCCGGCCCATCAGGAGCGAGTAGCGCTCGGACGACCGCAGCGCGAGCGACTTGGGGACCAGCTCACCCAGCACCAGCGAGAGACAGGAGATCAGCCCCACCACCAGGGCCATCGCCAGCAGGTGCGCGTGCGGCGCGAGGAAGGGCACGCCGGCCAGCAGCGGCGTGAGGTCGGCCGCGAAGTTGGAGCCACCGAACGCGGCGGCCGTGGCGCCGACGACGGTGATGCCGATCTGCACGGTCGCGAGGAAACCCTCAGGTTCCTGCCGCAGGGCGAGGACCGCCTTCGCCGCCTGGCTCCCCGAAGCGGCGAGCTCCTGCAGCCGGCTCTTGCGCATCGAGACGATGGAGATTTCGGCGCCGGCGAGCACGCCGTTCACCAGGACCAGGCCCAGCATCACGAGCACCTCGATCGTCACGCCCATGCGGCCTCCGCTTGCATCTCGTAGCGCCACGCGGCCGAAGATGCGAGCCGTCTACGCGACGAAGGTGCCCAGGCCTGCAGCTGCGGTGACGGTCGACCGAATGAACCGCGAACTCAGGCGCTGAGGGCGCGCTCGGTCTCGGCCAGCAGGTTGTCGCGGAGCAGCACGGTCCACCCCTGGAGCAGCGGCTTCTCGACCACGAGGGCCTCGAGGCTCTCGTCGCCCATCAGGAGCAGCGCCTGGTCGAGGGCGATGTCCGCAGAGACCTCGACCACCTTCTGGAGCGGCAGCATGCGCACCGGCGCCTGAGGCAACCGCGGGGCCAATCGGAGCACCGCGTCGCGACGCAGCAGACCCAGCACCACCTGCTCCTCGGTCACGACCAGCACCACCTCGTAGTGGCCAGCCTGCACCATGTCCGCAACTACCCACAAGGGAGCCGACTCCACCACCACGGCAGCTGAAGTCGAAGGGCAAGGGAACATGCGACCATTCCTGAGCACGTTCCGGGCCGCGCCCAAGCCGTGGAGACGACTGAGACGCGACGCGCGCATTTCATTTCGAAATGGAACGCGGCTTTCAGAACTGAAATCCCGCCCACCGGGGCCTGCCTGACCTCGCGGGTGTCCGGTCAGCGAAAGGCGATGGTCCGCACGTCGTCGGCGCTCGCCCGGTCCTTCCGCAGCAAGGTGGCGCGGGCGTACTTGCTCATCACCCGCCGGGCCGCGCGCTCGTCGGTCGAGGTGCCGTAGCCCAGCGACTTCGAGAAGCTGGTGGTCACGTTCCACAGGAACGAGGCGCGATCAGTCCAGTCGCGCCACGCGTGTTCGCCCAGGGCATCGGTAGCGAGTTCGCCGAGCGCGGCGGTGAGCTCGTCGAAGAGCTGGGTCAGGCGCGGCTGCAGGTCGGCCGGCGATTCAGAGATGCCGCGGCCGAGCTCGGCGAAGAGCGCCTCGGGGCCGTCCTTCTTGAGCGCGCGGAAGGTGTCGAGCACGAGGATGTTGGTGGTGCCTTCCCAGATGGTGAGCACCTGGGCATCGCGCAGCACGCGCGCCATCGGCCAGTCCTCGATGTAGCCGTTGCCACCCAGCGCCTCGACGCCCTCGGACGCGAGGCTCACCGCCAGCTTGCCCATCACGTACTTGAGCAGCGGGGTGATCATCCGCATCAGGCGCCGATCGCCCTCCGACGCGCGGCCGGTCTCGACCTGGTCCATCAGCTCGACGCCGCGGAAGGACCAGTTGAGGGCGAGGCGCTGCTCGCACGCCATGTCCATCAACGTCTCGGCCATCAGCGGGTGGTTGATGACGCGCTTGCCGAAGGCCTCGCGCGCCTCGGCCCACTCGAGGGCCTCGACCACCGAGCGGCGCATCACCGCGACCGAGGCGATCGCGTTGTAGAGGCGCGAGAGGTTGAGCATCTCGGCCATCTGGCGGAAGCCCTGGCCCGGCCCGCCGAGCAGGTACGCGGTCGCGCCATTGAGGGTCACCTCGCCCGAGGGGAAGCTGCGCTCGCCGAGCTTGTCCTTGATGCGGTTGACCTGGAACGCGTTGCGCTGGCCGTTCTCGAGGGTGCGCGGGAGCACGTAGAGCCCCAGGCCGCGGGTGCCCGGGCCAGCGCCTTCGGGCCGCGCGAGGATCATGATCACGTCGGCGTCGACGTTCGAGCAGAACCACTTGTCGCCGAAGAGCTGCACCGCCTCGCCGGGCACGCCGCTGCCGCCCTTCGCCACGGTGGTGACCTGGCCGACGTCGCTCCCGCCCTGCTTCTCGGTGAGGAACATCGCGCCGGTGAACACCTGGTCCATCTGGGTGGCGGAGAGCCGGGGAATGAAGCGCTGCTGCAGCGCGGGCGTGCCGTGTTTCTGCAGCAGGCTCGCCGCGCCGTCGGTCATGCACACCGGGCAGTACATGCCGGCCTCGGCCTGCGCGAAGAGGTAGCCCAGCCCGAAGGTGAGCGCCCTGGGGGCCTGCCCGCGCTCCGGGGCGAGCGCCGGGTTGTACGAGGCGGCGACGATGCCACCGCCGTAGCCGAGCTGCTGCAGCTGCCGGTAGCTGTGGTGGTAGTCGATCTCGTCGATGCGGGCGCCGGTGCGATCGTGGGTGACGAGCTTCGGGGTGTTGCGATCGGCCTCTGCCGCCCAGCGCGAGGCCTCGTTGGCGGCCTGGTCGCCCATGTGGACCAGCCGCGGCTTCGCCGTCTCGTACGCCGGGCCGAGGTGGCGGGCCAGCACGCGGCCGAGGGCGGCTTCAGTGTCGAGCCAATTGGTGCGTCGATTCATCGCTTGTCTCCTCGCGCTTCGAGCAGCGCGTCCCAGGTCTTCGTCACTTCCGCTTCACGGGTCAACACGGTGCGCACGGCCTCGGCGCCGAACTGCGCCTCGACGCCGGTGAGCGAGCCCTGCGCCGTCTTCGCCTGGAGGTCGGCCATCGCCGCCTCGGCCTTGACCCGCTGTTCGACCGAGAGCTGCTGCATGCCCACCTTGAACTGTTGCAGCGCGTCGGCGCCGGTGAGCTTCGCGACGCTGCGCTCGGCCACGACCGCGGCCACGACCGCCTCGAGGGCGTCGGCCTGGTCGGACGTGAGCCCCGCGGCACCGAGCAGGACCGCCTCGTCCCGCGCCCGCCGTCGGAGCTCGGGGCCCCCGCCATCTCGGGTCAACGCCGGCAGCGCCGCGAGCGCCCGCTGCCAGCCGAGCCACGCGTCGAGGCGCGCCTGGGTGACGATCGGGCCGGCGTCGATCACCTCGGCCGGGAGCACCGCGGCATCAGGGACGGCGTGCGGGTCACCCCCTGGGGGACACCCGGCGAGCACGAGGAGGGCGAGCGGCCAACGCACCGGCGCATGGTCGGCTCCCGGTAGGCTCTGCGCAAGGGTGTCGCGCCGCGGGGGCGCTTCTGACAGGCTTCTGCGCGTGAGAGTCATCCTGGTCCGTCACGGAGACGCCGACGCCGACATCCCCGAGGGACTGGAAGACGACGGGCGCGCCCTCACCACGCGGGCCCGGCTCGCGCTGCCTCTACACTTCGCGCCGCTCGCCTCGCGCGTGGGGGTGCCCACCATCATCTTCATGAGCCCGCTGGTGCGGGCGGTACAGACCGCCACGCTGCTGGCCGGAGCCCTGCGCTACGAGGGGCCGCTGAAGGCGAACCGCACGCTGTTCCCCGACGGCCCGGTGGGGGCGATCGAAGCGCTGCTCGCCGAGCGCCTGGGAGAGACGATCGTGCTCGTGGGACACCAGCCGTCGATGGGCGCCACCGCGGCGCACTTCCTGGGGCTCGGCTCGTTCCCAAAGCCGGTGCAGCCCGGCACGGTGATCGCCATCGAGCGGCCCGACGACAACCTCGCCGCCGGTAAGCTGCTGTTCTACGCCGCGCCCGGGCAGCCGATCGCCGACGGCGCGCTGGTGGTTGACACCCAGCCGTGAGGGCGTGAGAGACAGCGTCATGGACGCTGCCTATTCCGCCTCGGTCGCTTCGTTCTTCAAGCGCCTCGTCTCCGCCGTCGACGCCGCCGATCCCGACCTCGTCGAGTGCGACGCGACGGGTGACATGGTCACCATCACCGCGACGAAGAGCGGCACGAAGGTGATCGTCAACACGCAGCAGGCGGTGTCGCAGGTGTGGGTCGCCGGCAAGGGCGAGGGCGTGCACTTCTCGCTCGCCGCCGATGGCCGCTGGCTCGACGACAAGGGCAAGGGCCTCGAGCTGGGCGCGTGGGTCGCCGACTGCGTGAAGGACGCGGCGGGCGTGTCGCTGGCGTGGTGAACCGAGCCTGAATCAGCTCAGCGCGCGGGCCTGGATGGTCGTCGGGAGCAGGTTGAGCCCGTCGACCACCTGCTGCGTCACCGGCGAGTCGAGGTCGACCATCAGGTAGCCGATGTCGTCCTTCGTCGAGAGCAGCTGCGCGTGGATGTTCGCGCCCGCGTCGCCGATCAACCGGTTCACGTCGCGCAGCACGCCGGGCACGTTCTGGTGAACGTGAATCAACCGATGCGTGGTCGCCGTGACTGCCAGTTCAACCTGCGGGAAGTTGACCGACCCAGCCGATGAACCAGTCGCCACGTACTTCTCGAGGCTCGTCGCCACTTCACGGCCAATCGCCTCTTGCGCTTCGAGCGTCGAACCACCGATGTGGGGCGTCAGAATCGTGTTGGGCGCGCCTTGCATCACGCTCTTGAACCCTTCGGCCGTATTGCCTTCGGGCTCTTCAGGAAAGACGTCGACGGCGGCTCCGCCCAAATGACCGCTCTTGAGCGCCGCGGCCAACGCATCGAGGTCGACG
>JBBRUE010000168.1:0-10254 GCA_038248085.1 Myxococcales bacterium
GGCCACGATGTCGCGCGCGCCGGCCCACACCGCGTCGACGTCGGGGAGTTCCTTCTCGTTCGACACGTACGGCTGCGCGAGCGCCTCGCGCGATGAGGTGCTGGCGGCCTGGGCCAGCAGGACGTCCGCCAGCGGCTGGAGCCCCCGTTCCCGCGCCACCATCGCGCGCGTGCGGCGCTTCGGGCGGAAGGGGAGGTAGAGATCTTCCAGCGCGGTCAGGGTGGTGGCGTTGACGATGGCTTTCTGGAGCTCGGGCGTGAGGACGCCCTGTTCCGCGAGGCTCGCGAGGATCGTCGCGCGACGGCCTTCGCGGGTGTCGACCACCTTGGCGTGCGCCGCGATGCGGGAGATCGCCTCGTCGTCGAGGCCTCCGGTGGCCTCTTTCCGGTATCGCGAGATGAAGGGCACCGTCGCGCCCTCGGCGAGGAGTTCGAGCGTCCGGGTGACGCCTGCGAGGGGCAACGAGAGTTCGCGAGAGACCAGCGTCGCGCGTGCCGAAGAATCGAGAGCCATGGCGCGAACCCTACACGCTCACGGTTCCGTCACGACCGTCACCTCGCGATGCCGTCGAAACACAACACCCTGCCCTCGGCATCGACGTCGGCCCGACCGGAGCCGGGCCAAGCGCCGCGATCTTCTTCTTGGCTCGCTTGGCGCGCCCCGGGGTCTTCGGAACAGTCACGTTCTCGCTCTGGAGCACGGAGCGGGCGAGCCCGATGACGCTGGTGAGCCGGTAGTACGTGGCAACGTACGGGCGCTCCGGGCGTGGGTCGCAACCAGCGGCGCCTCCCGGGAATTGGCGCAGTTCAGGGGAGCTTCGTGACCTCGGCCAGCACCCACGGCTCGAGCACTTCCCCCCGCGTCGACGCATCGAGGAACGGCCCCGTCGGCCGCGAGGCGTGGAAGTAGGAGAACCGCTGCACCTCGCGCACGGTGAAGCCCTCGGCCCGCAGTTCCTCGAAGTACGCCAAGGGTCCCAGCCCACGCACCGCCGCCTTCGCGCTCTCGCGGCGGAGATCGTCCCGCGTCCACCACATCACCGGCGTCGCGAGGTGGAAGGCAAAGGAGTGCGAGCTGACATCCACCATCACCGTCGTCATCGGGGGCAGGGCGTTCGCCACTTGCGCCGCCTCGTGCCCGACCTGGTACCGCAGCGCCGCGGGGTTGTACGAGAGCTGCAGCGCGAGGTTGGCCAGCACCGCCACGCCGAACGAGCGGCCGATGGTGGAGCCCAGGCTCACCTCGCGGAAGATGGCGAAGAGACCGGCCGCTCCAACACCGAGCGAGGTCAGCACCAGCGCGCGGTGCGGCACGTCGAAGCTGATCACCAGCCAGCCGACGAAACCGATCATGCCGGCGACCACCACCCCCTGCATCACCGCGACCCACCGCGTGGCCTTCACCTCGAAGAACCACGCGGCGACGATCAGCGCGAAGAAGGGAAAGAGGATGTTGAGGTAGTGGGGGAGCTGGAAGCTCGAGGCCGAGAAGAGCAGCAGCGTGGGGATCGCCGCGCTCCATGAGTACGGGTCCTTCACCTTCGGCGCCCGCTTCACCAACGCGCGCACCCGGTCGCCGACGGCGGCGTACAGGCACAGCGACCACGGGAGAAACGACCACAGCACCGTGTGCAGGAAGAAGGTCGGGTCCCCCCGCCCGCGGATCGGCCCGGTGTTCATGAAGCGGCCGAACTGGCTGTCCCAGAAGAAGAAGCGCAGACCCGAGACGCCGGCGCGCTCGAACATGACCTTCTCGGGGTGGGCGTCGAACTGGAGCCACAGGCAGGCCAGCTCCGGGGTGATGAACAGCGCCACCAGCCCCACCGCGAGCAGCCATCGCCCGAGCAGCAAGGGCTCGCGGCGTACCAGCGCCGGCAGCACCACCGCGCACGCGACGGGGAAGAGGAGGAACGGCCCCTTGGTCATCACCGCCGCCGCAGTGAAGGCGCTCGCCGCGAAGAGGTGCCCCAGCCACCTGCCTTCGCGCGCGCAGACCGCGTGGAACACCGCCGAGGACAGCAGCCCGACGAGGAAGGGCTCCGCGCGTACGTCGGCGTTCGACATCACCAGGTGCTGGCTGGTCAGCAGCACCAGCACCGCCAACCGCGCGACGCCCACCCCGTGCAGCTTCAGTCCCAACTGGTACGTCGAGCGCAGGCCCAGCACGAAGAACGCCAGCGCCGGCAGCCGGTAGCTGACCACGCTCGTGCCGAACACCTTGAAGGACAACGCCGTCACCCAGAAAGGGAAGTGCGGCTTGTCGAGCCAATCGACGTGGTACGCGACGAGGTTCACGAAGTCGCCCGTCTCGGCCATGCGCCGCGCGATGCCCGCGTAGAGCGCCGCGTCCGGCTCGGGGAGATCGCCGAACAGGGTGGTGGCGTGCAGGGCGAGGCCGATCGCCAGCAGCGGTCGCCACGTGCGCTCGAGCCAGTGTTCCAGGTCCGCGCTCATCTCCGGGTCGACCCTCTACGAGACTCCCTCTCCCTGCGACAGCGGGGAGAGCGCCGGGGCCGCGCGCGCAGGGAGAAGTTGACCCGTTCCCGACGGACGAGCAGAACTGCAGCCGTGACCGAGGCCGAGCTGCGCGAGCTGGTGAAGTCCATCGTCACCGAGGTCGTCAAGGCCTCGGAGTCACCGTCACCCGTGGCCGCGGAACCCGCTGCCGAGCCCGACGCCCAGCCCGCCTGGAGCCGCGGCCCGAAGCACCGCCCGCTGCCCCCCGCCCGCAGCGCGGAGGCGCTGGCCCACCTCGTCACCACCACGCCCTCGCGCATCGTCACCGGCCGCACCGGTACCCGCTACCTGACCCGCTCGTACCTCGGGCTCCGGGCCGACCACGCCATCGCCCTCGACGCCGTCGAGTCGGAGGTCGACGAGGCCTGGGCCGCCGCGCAGGGCTGGCTCACCCTGCGCACGAAGTCGAAGGACCACGCCGAGTTCTTCCTTCACCCCGAGCAGGGCCGCCGCCTCGACGAGGCCAGCCGCGCGAAGTGCGAGAAGGAGGCGGACAAGGGTGTCGACGTGCAGCTCATCGCCGGCGACGGGCTCTCGGCGCACGCGCTGCAGGTCAACGGGCCCGCGTTGATGAAGGCGCTCCACGCGGCGCACACCGCGAAGGGCTTCCGGGTCGGCAAGCCGCTCTTCGTGAAGTTCGCGCGCATCGGCGTGCAGGACGAGATCGGCGTGCTCACCCAGGCGAAGAGCACGATCATCATCGTCGGTGAGCGCCCCGGCCTCGGCACCGGCGACTCGCTGTCGATCTACACCGCGGTCGGCCCGAAGCTCGGCCAGGACAACGCCGAGAAGGACTGCATCTCGAACGTGCGCACCGTCGGGTTCCCTCCCGAGCGCGCGGCGCTCAAGTGCGCCGAGTTGATGAAGCAATCGTTCGCGGCCGGCGGCGGCGGCGTGAAGCTGACCGGCGGCGACCCGGCGTTCCGCCCCCACGTGGTGAACCACTGATGCGAAGACTCGTCCCCCAGCGGCCCCGGCTGCTCTCGGTGCGGCAGCTCGAGCAGGTCGAACCCCAGCTCGCCCGCGCCCTCGGGCTCGACCCGGTGCGCCACGTCTCGGCGGGCCTGCTGACGTGCGATCAAGACGACGCGCTCTACGCCGCGCTCGATCACGCCACCAAGTTCGCCGACGTCGACGTGGTGTACGCGAAGTCGTTCTACTCCGGCAGCGCGCACGCCTCGGGGCCGCTCTCCGGGGAGATCCTCGGCGTGCTCGCTGGCCCCAACCCAGCCGAGGTCGCCGAGGGGCTGTGGGCGCTGCGCGAGGCGCTGACGACGAAGATCCACTTCGTGACCTTCGAGGGCACCGACGGGCCCGCGTTCTTCCCGCACGTCATCCCCGAGGTCGGGCGCTACCTCGCGCCGCTGGCCAACGTGAAGCCAGGCGCCGCGCTCGCGTACCTCATCGCCCCGCCGATGGAGGCGATGATCGGTCTCGACGCCGCCCTCAAGGCCTCGCGGGTCACGCTGCAGAAGTTCTTCGGGCCTCCGACCGAGACCAACTACGGCGGCGGGTACCTCACCGGCACGCTGGCCGACGTCGAAGAAGCGGCCCAGGCCTTCACCGAGGCGGTGGAGTCGGTGGTGCTGTCCCCGCTCGGTGGCCTGGTGCGCCCCGAGCGCGAACGCCGCTGACGCCAGGCCCCGATCAGCGCCGCTGGTCGACGATCTGCAACTGGGTCTGCATGCCGCCGGGCGCCACGATGCGCGCGGTGAGCGCGAAGTCCTGGCCCACCGACAGCTCGAGGCTGGGGGTGTTGTCGCTCTGGGTGCGCCACTCCTCGGAGATGTGCACCGTGCCGATGATCTCGCGATCGACCGAGGTCTGATCGAGCGACTCGAAGAGCAGCAACGGCACCGGCGCGCTCCACGGCGGCAACCCCTCGAGGAGGATCGACCTGGTGCACGGCACGGGGGTGTTGGCGGGGATGATCTCCACCGTGCGCCCGCCGACGAGCATCACGCTGATCGGCATCGCCACCACGTCGTTGAGGCCCGAGCTCTTGGTGCGCGACAGGTTGCGCCCGAGGATCGCCGCGCCCACCGCGACGCCCAGCTCGGGGTGCACGTCCTTCTCGCTCGAGACGTGGGGAAACATGGACAGCCGGCGGCGCACCATCGGCATGCGCGTCTGTCCGCCCACCAGCACCAGCTCGTCGATGTCGGTCGCCTGGAGGCCCGCCCGGGTCAGCACGTCTTCGGTGGCGCCCATGCAGCGCTCGATGAGCGGGGTGAGCAGCTCCTCCATGCGCTCGCGGGTGAGCCGCATCTGAAAGTCGATGAAGCCCCCGTTCGGCCGCTGCGCCACCACCGGCACCCGCACGTCGATGAACTCGGCCCGCGAGAGCTGGATCTTGGCGAACTCCGCCGCCAGCGCCAGGCGCTGCATCACCGTGCGGTTGTTGCGCACCGAGACGCCCTGCTCGGTCTCGATGGCCGCGGCGAAGGTCTCCGCCAGCAGCTCGTCGAAGTTGCTGCCGCCGAGGAAGCCGTCGCCGCCGGTGGCCAGCACCTTCACCACCCGGTTCTCGACGCGCATCACCGTGGCGTCGAAGGTGCCGCCGCCGAGGTCGAAGATGAGCACCGTCTGCTTCGGGCTGCGGAGGTTCGCGTAGAACAGCGCCGCCGCGGTGGGCTCATTGACGATCGCCGCCACCGTGAGGCCCGCCGACTCCGCCGCCTTGCGCACCGCTTCCCGCTGGCGCACCGAGGCATGGGCCGGCACGGTCATCACGCACTGGGTGAACGGGTGCCCCGCGGTCCGCGCGGCCCGGGCCACGATGTCGCGCACCACGACGCCGGCCACTTCCACCAGGGGGATGGTCTGGCCGTAGATCAGCACCGCGCTGTACCCGTCGCCGCCCTCCACGAGATCGAAGGCGAAGCGATCGCGGTGCTTCGAGACGAACTCCGAGTTGAAGCGCCGCCCGAGAAAGCGCTTGGCGCCGAAGACGGTGTGCTTCTGGTCGTCGATCAACTGCGTGCGCGCCGCCTGGCCCACCAGGCACTTCTTCTGGTCCGCCGAGGGGAACCACACCACCGAGGGGAGCACGGCGGACTTGTCGGTGATCGGCACGACTCTCAGCTTCCCTTGCGCGTCGAACCAGGCCGCCGAGGTGTTGGTCGTGCCGAAATCGATACCCAGAATCGGCTGCATCACGAGGATGGTACGGGCGCTCCTCGACGATCGGCCACGAAAGTTTTGTGGTTTCTTCGCCCCGGACTCGCCTACATCTCCCCTCATGACTCGGCGCAGTTGGCTCCTCTCGGTTCTGCTGTTGAGCGCGTGCGGCGGCGGGCTCGAGCGCGTGGCCTTCGTCACCGATCTCCTGGCGTACGCGCCCGGAGGCCGGGTGGGTCTGTCGATGGTCAACACCAGCGCGACGCCCCTGGGCATCAACCTCTGCCTGAGCCAGCTGGTGTCGGAAGACGGCAAGACCACCGGCCCCGCTGACGGCGAGACCTGTGTCCTTGCGCCCCAGTCGCTGGCACCCGGCGCCCAGTTCGACGTGCGCAAGGCGATCCCCGCGGCGACGCCGGTCGGCATCTGGCGCTACGAGACGACCATTCGCCTCGCGACCGGGTCAGGCGAAAAGGTCTACACGCCCGCCTTCACCGTCGCGAAGTGAGTCGCTGCCGAACCCCGGGACGAGATCGCTTTCTGTCGTCGTTCGTTTCAACGAATCCCGTGTGGCGCGTCGTGAAGTTCACTCTTCGGCTCTTCTGGAAGCTCAGGCTCTGGCAGCAGCTGGTGGTCGCGGTGTGCGTGCCGCTGCTGATGCTGAACTCGGCCGTCGCGTTCTTCGGAAACTCCATCGTCTTTCCCCTCTCCCCGTTCTTCGTGAAGGAGAAGTGGCACGCGCTGGTGAGCTACGCGAAGCATCGCCCGCTGTGCCTGCTCACCGGCCACGGCGACCTGGGCGCCCTGTCCGATGCGGCAGAGCGCAAGCACGGCCTGCCCACGGGCCTGATGCGGGCGATCGTCACCGTCGAGTCGGGCAGCCGCCCGCACCGCATCTCGTTCGCCGGCGCGATGGGCCCGGCGCAGCTGATGCCGGGCACCGCCGCCATGCTGGGGGTTTCTGACCCGTTCGACCCCGCGGACGCGATCGACGCGGGCGCGCGCTACCTGGCGCAGCAGCTCAAGCGCACCGGGCGCGTCGATCTCGCGGTCGCCGCGTACAACGCGGGGCCCGGCGCGGTGAACGGCTCGGTCCCGAAGAACGGCGAGACCGAGTTCTACGTGGCGAAGGTGATGAAGGAGCTGCGCCGCTGAGCAGGCGTCACTTCGTCGTCTGGCGGTAGTTCTGCCCGTCGTTGTTGAGCCACAGCTCCGCGACGTCGCGCGCGAAGGCGGTGTCGTGCGGAGCGTGGCAGGCGAGGCCGACATGAAGGGCGAACTCCACCTCGGTGCCCGGCGCACAGCCAGACAGGTGGAAGGTGCTGTTGACGACCGGGCAGGGCACGTCGTTGCTCGACACCACGTGGTAGGTGGCCCACCCGTCCGCCGTCCACCGCAGCTCGGACCAGGAGATGGTCAGCGTGGTGAAGCCCTTCTCGTTCCACCCGCGGGCGTTCGCTTCACGCTGCAGCTCCGGCAGGTCCGGGGACACGTGGAAGTGAAGGGTACTCATCGGCCCCCGTGCGCTCATCATCGAGCGGAGCATCGCGGGTGTCTCGATGCGCTGCGGCGGCAGCGAGGCTGCAACGTCAGGACTCTGCGGCGGTGTCTTCGGCTTCATGTGCTACCCCCGGCCGAACCTAGGATCGCGTCGCGAGAATTCGCCAGTGCGCCCTTTGACCTTTTTCCCACGCGTGTGTCCTCTGGGGAACCGTGAGCCCGCCTGCGCCTCAGCTGCGTGTCATTCCCGGTGGTTCGATGCATGAGCCGACGGAGGGCGAACTCGTCCGCGCATTTTCTGCGGGGGACTCGGCGGCCTTCGGAGCGCTGGTGAGGCGCTATCAGGACACGGTGTTCCGCGTGGTGCGGCGCTACGCGAGGTCGGTCGATGACGCGCGCGACCTCACCCAGCGGGCGTTTCTCAAGACGTTCGAGACGGCGGAGCGCGCGTTGCCGAGGCTGGAGGCCGCCGCGCAGAGCACCGAGGTGCCGTTCAAGGCGTGGCTGCTGCGCATCGCGGTGAACCTGGGCAAGAACCACGCGCGCGACTCGGGGCGCTGGTTGTTGACCTCGGTCGAAGCTGTCGATCGGGAACGCAGCGGGGCCCAGCCGCACGAGGCGTACGAGCGGGCCGAGGCCGAGGCGCTCACCCGGCGCGCAGTGCTCGCGCTCCCCCGGCGGCAGCGCGAGGTCTTCACCCTGCGCATCGACGCGGGGCTGCCCTTCGCCGAGGTCGCCGAGGCGCTGGGCATCAGCGAAGGCAACGCGAAGTCTCATTTCCACCACGCGGTGAAGCGACTCAAGGACGAGGTGGCGAAGCTGTCGTCACCTGGAGGGGCACGATGATGAACTGCGAAGACGTCGAGCTGGAGCTGTCTGGAGGCGAGCCTTCGGCCGGGGCGCGCGCGCATCTCGAGACGTGTGCTGCGTGTCGCGAGTCGGCGAAGGTGCTCGGGCTCGCGACGCTGCCGGCCCTGTCCGATGCAGAACGGCTGGTGCTCAACGGGCTGGCCGCCTCGAGCCAGAAGCAGTGGCGTGCGACCCGGCAGCGCGGTGGCACGGCGCGGCGGTTCGCCAGCCTGGCCCTCGCCGCGGGCGTGGGGGCGTTGCTCGCCTCGGCGGCGATGGTGAAGCTCGCGCCCTCGCCGCAGCCGCGCGTCGAGACGCGCACCGTGCTGGTGACGGCGCCTGAAGTGCCGGTGCTCGAAGTGTCCGACGAATTCACCCTTTCCGAAGACGAAGTGTTCTTTGACGTAGGTTGGCCGTCGCCGACCGAAGGAGACCTGTGATGAAGACGAAGCTCTTGGTGTCGATGGTGGTGCTCGGTGCGGTGACTGCGTTCGCGGCTCCTCCCGGAGGCAAGACCGGCCCCGCGAAGTGGGGTGGGGGCGAGGGCAGGGGCGACCCCGAGCTGCGCGCCGACCGCATGGAAGCGCGCGAGCGGGAGGCGCGGTTGATGTACGTGGTGGCGATCAGCGAGGCGCTCGAGCTCAACGAGGTCGAGGCGATCAAGATGTCCGAGAAGTTGAAGGGCATCGAAGAGAAGCGCCGCCCGCTGCGCCAGCAGATGGGCGAGGCGATGCGCTCGCTCAAAGATGCGGCCGACGGTGACGCGACGGCGCTGACCCAGGTCGACGCCAACGTGGCCAGGGTGCTCGACGGCCGCGCGCAGATGGCGGCGATGGACAAGGAGCTCTTCTCGACCTTGTCGCAGGGCTACCCCCCGCAGAAGCGCGCGAAGCTGGCGCTCGTGCTCGGGCGGCTCAACCACGAGATGAAGGGCATGAAGAAGGGCCGTCACCGCCCGAACTGACCGCGCACCGTTTCGCGGTTTTCCCTCACGGGCTGTGCGGCCACCACCGCGCAGCCCGTGGTGTTTCCGGTGACCGGGGTGCCTGCGCCCCGTAAACAGCGCCCATGCCCCACGCGATTCGAGTTCACGCACCCGGTGACGCCTCGGTCCTGCAGTACGAGCCGGTGGAGGTGCCGTCGCCAGGCCCGGGGGAGGTGACGCTTCGCCACACGGCCATCGGGCTCAACTTCATCGACGTCTACCACCGCATCGGGCTCTACCCGCTGCCGCTCCCGTTCGTCCCCGGGCAGGAAGGGGCGGGCGTGGTGACCGCGCTCGGCGAGGGCGTCAGCACCCTGCGCGTCGGCCAGCGCGTCGCCTACGCCGGCCTGCCCGGCGCGTACGCGGAGCAGCGGAACGCGAAGGCCGACCGCCTCGTCGCGCTCCCTGGCGACCTCGACGAACGCACCGCCGCGGCCGTGATGCTCAAGGGCATGACCGCCGAGGCGCTGCTCAACCGGTGCCGGCCGGTCGGCGCGGGCGACACGGTGGTCATTCACGCTGCCGCAGGAGGCGTCGGGATCATCGCCACCCAGTGGGCCCGGCACCTCGGCGCGAGGGTCATCGGCACGGTGGGCCGCGCAGAGAAGGCGGCAGTGGCCGCGCCGAATTGTGATCACGTGCTGGTGCTCTCCGAGGGCCCGTGGGTCGACCAGGTGAAGGCGCTCACCGGGGGGCGCGGGGCCCAGGTGGTCTACGACTCCGTGGGCCAGGACACCTTCCTCCCCTCGCTCGACGCGCTCGCCCCGCGAGGCACCCTGGTGTCGTTCGGCCAATCGAGCGGCAAGCCCGCGCCCCTCGACATTCTCGCGTTGGGCGGCCTGCGCTCGCTCTTCGTCACCCGCCCCACGCTCTTCGCGTACATCGCGACGCGCGCCGAGCTCGAGGCGAGCGCCGCGGCCCTGTTCGCCGTCCTCCGCTCGGGCCACGTCAAGCTCGCGCCCCCGCGCACCTTCAGGCTGCAGGACGCGCAGGCCGCCCACCGCGCGCTCGAGGGGCGCGAGACGACCGGCTCGGTGGTGTTGTTGCCGTGAGCCTGGTTGACCGCTGGTGAAGGCTCGTGCGAGGCAGACTACGCGCGCTCTCTCTGGTTCAGCTCGGTCCTGGTCCTCGTCGCATGCGTCCCCGCTCCGTCGCCGAATGATGCCGGGGTGGACGGGGGCGCTCCCCTCGACGCTGGCGCCCTGCTCGGCGCGGGGACCCCGGGTGATGCGGGCGTCTCCGACGCGGGCGTGCAGGCCCCCACCGTGCTGCGGGTCACGTACC
>JBBRUE010000169.1:0-10240 GCA_038248085.1 Myxococcales bacterium
ATCGGCCCGATGCGCGCCAACCCCGCGCCGTTCTACGTGGTGTGGCGCGGGGCTGATCAGCAGGAGCTGTCGACGCACCCCCGGCCGTGGGCGCTCGGCTCGGTGGGCATCGAGCCCTTCGCCGCCGTGTTTCCGAAGGTGCTGCCGCCCCCCGGGGCCGACGCGCGCGTGCAGCGCGGCTTCGCCCTGTGGCGGGAGCAGTGCTTCAAGTGCCACGCGCTCAACCAACAGGGCGGCCGCGTGGGTCCCGAGCTCAACGTGCCGAAGAACATCACCGAGTACCGCGACGAGTCGTACCTCCGCGCGTGGATCCGCGATCCCCAGTCGTTCCGGCCGACGGTCATGCCCTCGTTCGCGCAGCTGCCCGAAGAAGAGCTCGACGCGGTGCTCGCCTACCTGCGCGCCATGAAGGACGCGAAGGACCCGGCGTTGCTCCCCGCGAAGGGCCCGGCCCACTGATGCACCCGTCGACGAAGGAACTCGTGACGCGCGTTCGCCGGCTGCCAGAGGTGCTGCGCCAGACGCTCGCCTCGCAGCCGCCGGCCGGGCTCGCCTCGCTGGGCGCGAAGAGCGTGCTCATCACCGGCATTGGCACCTCCGAGGGCGTCGCGCACTTCGCCGAGGCCCTCTTCCGCCATGAGCTGCGGATCCGCGTCACCACGCTCCCGGTGTCTTCGTTCATCTCCGAGGACGTGAAGTCCCAGGGACAGATGCTGGTCATCCTCTCGCAGGAGCTCTCGCAGAACGCGTCCCTCGCGATGAGCCGCGCGCGCGAGTTCGAGCTGGCGTTGTTGATCACCTCCTGCCCCGCCGACGACGCGCGGCTCGCCGGGTTTCGCGCTGCGGGCGGGTTGGTGTGGACGCTCCCTCCCGCGGGCGAACGCGACTTCCTGGTGCGGGTGATGGGGCCGGTGGCCGCGGCGCTCGCGTTGTTCCGGCTGGGCACGGTGGCAGCCGGGCGCGCTCCGCCGATGCTCGACGCGCTCCCCGCGCGGGTAGAGGAGGCGATCGAGTACGGCTTCGCCCTCGCCCAACGCTGGCCGCTCGAGGTGCGCCGCGCGCCGCTGGTGGCGAGCGGGTGGTACGTGCGCTGTATCGAGCTCCTCGCCTGGTCGTGGATGGAGGCCTGGTTCGTCGAGTCACCGCCGACGTGGGACGTGCTGCAGCTCGCGCATGGTCCGTGGCAGGCGATGTTCGATTCGACGACGCCGCTGCTGCTGCTCGAGCGGCCCGACGACGTGCCCGGCCTGTGGCAGCGCCTGGAGACGATGGTGAAGGCCCCCGGCGCGAAGCCGCGCGAGCTGGTGCGGCTGGTGGCCACGCTGCCCGCGCCGCTCGCCTTCTTCGAGCACGCGGGCATGGTGCTGGGGTTGCTCGCCGGCGTGCTCGAGCGCACCCCGGGCGACCTCACCGCGTGGCCGGGCCGCGGCACCGATGGCTCGCTCTACGATCTCGGGAGCGATTAGGGCTCACCCTCGCGCGATGGTGACGACGGTGAAGGCGACGTAGAGCGCCACGGCCACCGCCCCCTCGCGACGAGAGATGGTCCGCTCGCTGCGGATGAACATCGCGGCGATGCCCGTCATGAGCACGAGCGCGGCGAGATCGACGCCGAGCGTCTGCAGTGGCGCGCTCACCGGATGGGCCAGGGCCGCGGCGCCGAGGCAGAGAAGGACGTTGAAGATGTTGGAGCCGACGACGTTGCCCACGGCGAGGTCGGAGTGGCCGCGCCGAGCGGCAATCACGCTGGTCACGAGCTCGGGCAGCGAGGTTCCCACGGCGACGATGGTGAGCCCGACGAGGCGTTCGCTCAAGCCGAACGTGCGCGCGATGGAGACGGCTCCACCGACGAAGAGGCTCCCTCCCACGAGGAGCACGGCCAGGCCGAAAATGAGCGTCAGCACGGACCGCAAGGAGCCGACCGGCTTCGGCGCGCCCGCGGCATCGGCGGCCTGGCCGGCAGTGGTGGCATCGAGGCGCGAGAGCGCATCGACACGCGCGGTCGCCTGAACGGACGCGGTGCGAGCCGCGCGGACCATCCAGCCCGTGTAGCCGACCGCGAGGAGGAGCAGCCCGGCCCCTTCCCATCGGCTCACGATGCCGTCGAGGAGGAGCAGGGTAACGAGCGCCGTGCTCGCGACCATGACTGGCAGCTCGCGGCGCCGCAGAGCCCGATCGACCCGTGCCGGTCTGACCAGCGCAGCGATGCCGAGAATCAGCCCGATGTTCGCGATGTTCGAGCCGATGACGTTGCCGAGCGCGACCTGGCCGTGCCCCGCGCTCGCAGCCTCCACTCCGACGATGAGCTCGGGAGCCGAGGTCCCGTACGCCACCACGGTCAGCCCGACGAGGAGCTGCGGGACGCGGAGCGCCAGGGCGAGCGCGGAGGCCCCACCGACGAACCACTCCGCGCCGAAGTAGAGAAGAACACCGCCACCGAGAAGCTGGACCCACTCGTTCACGCCGCCTCCAGCACTACGCGCCCCATGGTCAAACCTCGTTGAACTCGTAGCTTCGGCAGCAGTCTGGGACTGAACGTAGCAATCCGACGGGGACGAGGCCGAAAATGACCGCGTCGCAGCGAGGCGCCGCACGTCGGTGAAGGCGAGCTGCGCACCGGCAGCGCTCAGAACGCGAACCCGACCTGCAGCGTGCCGCCCACGCGCAACGGCCCGAGCGCCGTGGCCTCCGCCGCCGCCATGATGAACAGGTGACTGACCTGGTACCGCGCGCCGATGCGGCCCCCCAGTGAGAACGCGCGCCCGGTGTACGTCGCGGCCGTGCCGTCGATGGTGAGCTGGGTGGTCAACGTCTGCACGTCACCGAGCAGGTCGACGAACGGCGTCACCCGGCGAAACGGAAACTCGAAGCCGATCCCCGTGCGCAGGTCCCACATCGACACCGAGCGCACGAGCACGTCATGCCGAGCCCCACCGAGGGTGATGGTCTGCGCGGTGTCGCCCGGGCGGAAGTTGGTGAACGGAAACCGCACGCCGACGGTGAGCCGCACCTGCTCGCACACCACGCGCGTCTCGAGCACCGGCCCGGCGAGCACCGCGCTGCTGAAGGGCGCGCCGAGGAAGGGCTCGGTGACGGAGCCGGCGAACGGAGGGTCGGCCGAGGTCGGCTTGAGCTCGAGCGCGCGGTTGCGTTCGTCGGTCCACTGACCGAGGTAGCCGAACGAGAACTCAGCGTGCGTACGCGCGTACGTGCGGAGCGCGCGGGCGTCGGCCTTCTCCTGCTGCGCGGCTTCGTCGTAACTGCCACTGCCCGCCAGCGCCGTCAGCATCACCACGAGAGGGAGGTTCATGCCCTCCCGTTGAGCAAGCAGGGGGCCTCGCTAATTCCACGGAGGGACTGGGCCGTGACACGGGCATGACCTGCGCAACCTGCGCAACGGGACACCGATGTCTGACGCGCGGTGCGTTACTTCAAGGCCTTGAGCGTCTTCACGGGTTCCCCTTCGGGTCGAACGTCGAGACCTGCGCGGAAGCCCCACACGCGCCCAGCGCCCCGAGCACCTGCTTGAGCCGGCCGAACTTCACGTCGGTGGCCACCGCGACGCACGCGTCGTTGCAGCCGCCCCCGGCGACGAAGCCCTGCACGGCGGCGGTGGCGTCACCGTCTTCGGCGACCTCTGCCTTCCCCAGCGACTTCAACGTCGGCCCGTCGACGAGCTCGAGCCGCTCACGCTCGACGCGAACGATCCACCCCGCCCGGCCGCAGCCCCACCGCTGGCGCGAGTACGCCTGGGCCGCGAGGTGCGTCTCGAACGGCGCGAGTAGCGGCGCGGCCTTCGAGTCCGTGCGCACGTCGAAGCGCCGCGCGGCGAGGGCGAACTCGATGGCGGTGATCGCCACGTCGGCGGGGTGCGAGACCGGGCGCAGGCACAGCTCGGGCTTGGGCTGCGGCAACCTCGGGCAGTACGCCACCAGGCACGCCTTCATCGCCTCTGCGGGGGCCTCGACCTGCGCGAGCGGCGCGCACGCCTTCTCCACCAACGTCCCCAGGCACGACGACACCAGCCCCTTGAACTCGGCGGCGGCGAGCGTGTCCGACTTCTCCTGCGCGCGGTCGAGCGCGTCGATGGCCTTCCCGCACGCCACGGCGTCTTCGACGCGAACCACCGGCGCCCTCGAGCAGCCCACGCCCAGGCTCAGCACCACCGCGACGAGCGCCCTCACCCGCGCAGCGCCCCACCGAGCACGCGGCCGATCGGCGCCACCAGCTTCGCCACCTTCTCTTCGCTGATCGACGAGACCCCGAAGGGCACGAACGGGTCGGCGACGTGGCCGCGGTTCAACTCCACGCACACCACCTGGTCGGGGTACGCCTGCGCGTAGACCATGCCCATCGCCGCAGGGGCGAGGTGGTAGGTGCCGTTCTCCTTCGCGGGAATGCCGTCGGCCTCGTAGGCGCGGAGCAGCTCGGCCACCAGCTTCGGCGCCGACCGGAAGCTCCCGTCGGCGGTGGCGGAGATGAGGTCGACCACCGGCCGCTCGGGCCACGTGGCGTAGACCTCGGGCACGTAGGCCGCGTGCAGCGCCTCGACGATCTGCCCGTCGACCTTCTCGATGCCCACCGAGCGCGGCGAGTACGAGTGGAGCTGCAGCGCCAGCCCATCGGCCCCGCGGCACACCTCGCGGTACAGCGCCTCGACGGCCGCGTGGTACCGCGCGTGCTGCGCCTTCAACCACGCGAGGTCTTCGGCCGAGTCGACGTAGCCGGGCACCGCGGCGGTGAGCCCGTCCTTCACCACGCCCTGCTCGGTCTGCGCGATGACGCGGTTGGTGTCGATGAAGGTGCGCGGAATGAGACACCGCGCGACCACCACGTTGAGGCCCTGCGTCGACAGCGTGCGCCCGAGCCAGTCGGCTCCTTCCGGCGCGCCGATGTCGGTGTTCACGAAGAAGAAGTGCTCGAGCTGCGCGGGCAGCCGGCTCTTCAACCGCGAGAACGCGGCGTCGTAGTCGGCCTTGCGCGTCGCCCCGTGCGGGACCTCGATGAGCAGCCAGTGCCGCGAGGTACCGGGGTACGTCTTGATGTCGACGACGCCTTCGATGCTCGCCGGCAGGTCCATCAGACGGCGTACTCGATGTGGATGGTCTCGATGAGCGTCTTCACCGCGGCCTTCACCACCTCGGTGTCGGGGTGGCGCACGATGACGTAGCCCTCGCCCTCGTAGTGCTCCGAGCGCGGCTGCCCGAGGCGCGGCAACTTCGACTTCATCACCAGGCGGCCCACCTTCTCGTTAGCCTCCTTCACCCCGCTCACCGAGCGCACCCGGCCGTGGCCGATGCCGCGGAGGTACGCACAGCCCACCGCGTACTTGCGCTCGAACGGACCATCGAACTCGTTGTCGCAGACCGCGCGCGCCCACGCCTTGTACATGTCGGTCTCGTGGCCGTAGCCCATCATCTCCACGAAGTTCGCGCCCGGAGGCCGCGCGGCGATCTCCCCGATGGCGAGCGAGCCGTCATCGCGGCGGAACCATTCCATGTGGGTGAATCCGGTGGCCAGCCCGAGCGCCTTGATCGCCTTGCGACCCATGGCCCGCGCGTCGTCGAGGTCGGGAGTGAGCGACTTCGGCTGCACCACCGCCCACTGGATCCACGGGTTCTCGGTCACCTCGAGCGGGCCCGGGTAGTAGCGGCTGATGTTCTCGAAGCGGATCTTCCCCTTCACCGTGATGGTGTCGAAGCAGTACTCGCGGCCCTTGAGGAACTCCTCGGCCAGCGTCGGGTTGTCCGGGCGCGGGTGCACCGCCATCACCGCCCCGCGGAGCTCCTCGATGTTCTTGATGCGCCACGTCGCCTTGCAGCCGGCGCCTGCGGGCGGCTTGAGCACGATGGGGAAACCGACCTTCTGGACGAAGGCGATCGCGTCGGCCAGCGAGGTGATCAACATGTGCCGCGCGCACGGCAACCCGGCGGCGACCAGCGCGTCCTTCATGCGGGACTTGTCGCGGAAGAGATCCGCCGTCTTCGGGTCGGTGCCGGGCAGCTTGAAGTGCGCGCGCGCCTGGGCCAGCGCCACCTGCAGCGGCTCGAGCACGCCGACGATCTGGTGCAGCCCCCCGTAGCGCTTGCGGATCTTCTCGCAGGCCGCGATCAACTCGCCCACGTCGAACGCGTCGGCGATCTTCACGAAGTTGGCGAAGGGCTTCGCGGCGGCGCCGGTGGGCTGCTTCTGCACGATGCCGACCAGGCGCACGCCCTTGAGCTCGGAGAAGGCGCGGGCGAAGCGGATGGACGTCTCTGCGGGGTACGGGACGACGAACACGACAGTGCGCATGGTGATGACTCCATACACCCCTTCCCCGGGCCGTCGGCGTAGAACCGGGCGCGCCATGACCCGCAAGAAGAGCGCGTTACCGCCCCGAGAACGCATCCTCTCCGCCGCGCTGTCGGCCTTCGCGGCCCGCGGCGCCGGCGCCAGCAGCATCCAGGACGTCGCCGATGCCGCGGGCATGAGCAAGCAGGCGCTGATGCATCACTTCCGCACCAAGGAACTGCTCCGCGCAGGGGTGTACGAGCTGCTGGCGCTGGGCCTGCGCGAGGAGCTCCCCGCGGCCGCCGCCGAGCTGGTCAGCCGCTCGCACGACCGCTACCGGGCGTTGATCGAGGTGGTGCTCCGCCGCTTCACCGAGAACGAGGCGCTGTCCCGGTTCCTGGTGTTCGAGCTGCTCGAGAACCCCGAGTCCGTCCGGGCGTGGCTGCGCGACGAGACGGCGCCGTGGCTCGGGTTGATCCGCGGGGTGGTGGAGCAGTCGAAGGACCGCCGCCGCGGCTTCGACGCCGAAGCCCACCTCACGGTGCTGGGCACGTTGATGCTGGCGCAGAGCTCGCTGCTGCCACGCAAGGACCGCAAGTGGCACGCCCGCACCGGGGCCGCGATGTTGAAGGTCATGCTCCTCGGCAGCCACCTCGCCGACTGAGGGGCGAACCACCGATGCCCTTGCCGGTTGGTTGCCGGGAACTTACCATATGGCAAGTCGCCACCCGGAGATCCCAATGCCGACCACCGCCGCCCCTTCGACCGTCACCGTTGCCCCCACCCGGCGCCCCCTGCCACCCGGACCCCGGGGCTGGCCGCTGCTGGGGAACCTCCCGCAGGTCCGCAGCGAGGGCCTGCTCCAGTTCCTCGAGAACACCTGGCGCCAGTACGGCGACATCTTCTCCGTCGACGTCGGCTTCCGCATCGTGGTGGTCGCCCACCCCGACGGCATCAAGCGGGTGCTGGCGGGCAACGCGAAGAACTACATCAAGGGCAAGACCTACGACGGGGTACGCCGCGTCATCGGCAACGGGCTGCTCGCGCTCGAGGGCGAGGCCTGGAAGCGCCGTCGCAACCTGGTGCAGCCGGCCTTCCACCGCGCGGCCCTCGGCAAGCTGACCGAGGCGATGGTCGACAGCGGCCGGCGCCACTTCGACGCGATGCGAAAGGAACACGGCGACGCCCCGTTCCGCCTCGACGCGCACCACGACATGGTGGCGCTGACCCTCGACGTGGTGGTGGCGGCGCTGTTCGGCCGAGAGCTCACCGGGGCGGCCGAGGTCTCCTACGACGCGCTGGGCGCCGCGCTGGAGCTGGTCGGCGAACGCAGCAACGGCGTGGTGCTGCCGAAGTGGGTGCCTACGCCCGGCAACCGCAAGTTCCACCGCACGATGGAAGAGGTCGAGGGTGCGGTGTACCGCGTCATCGCCGCCGGCCGGAGCGCGGGCGCCAACGACGGCACCCTCCTCTCGATGCTGCTCACCAGCCGCGACGCCGAGACCGGTGAGCCCCTCTCCGACCGCGACGTGCGCGACGAGGTCTTCACCATGTTCGTCGCCGGGCACGAGACCACCGCCCTGACGCTCACCTGGCTCTTCACCCTGCTCGACGGCCGCCAGGACGTGCTCGACGCGATGCGCGCGGAGGTCGACACCGTGCTCGGCGACCGCGACCCGACCTTCGAAGACGTGCCGAAGCTGACCTACCTGCGCCAGGTGATCGACGAGACGCTGCGGCTGCGCGGGCCGGTGGCGATGAACGCGCGCAACGCGGTCGCCGACGACGAGCTCCTCGGCATGCGGGTGAAGGCCGGTGACGTGGTGATGCCGTTCTTCCACGGCGTCCACCGCCACCCCGACTTCTGGGAGAGCCCCGAGACCTTCGACCCCGGCCGCTTCACCCCGGAGCGCAGCGCCGGCCGCAACCCGTGGAGCTACCTCCCCTTTTCCGCCGGGCAGCGCCAGTGCATCGGCACCGCCTTCTCGCTGGTGGAGACCGTGGTGCTGCTCGCGCAACTCCTGCGTCGCTTCGAGCTGACCATCGAGCCCGGGCAGGACCAGGTGAAGCCGGTGGCGATCGTCACGGTGCGGCCGGATCGCCCGGTGATGATCAGCCTGCGCGCGCGTCGTTGACTCTCCCATCGCGACCTGCGTGAAGGCCGCGCATGGAAGAGACGAAGCCGGAGCCGGGCGCCATGTGGATCGCGTTGCTCGCGGGCCTGGTGGTGTTGCTGACCGGCCCCTTCGCGCTCGCCGCCCTGCTGGTGATGAGTGGCGATGGGGAAGATGGCCTCGCGGCCCTGGTGCAGGAGGGAGGGAGCACCAGCTACCTCGTGCTGCTCGGCGGTGCGCTCGCGAGCCTCGTGGCGTCGGTGCTGGCGGGCGTGTCGGTGCGCCGCCCTGAGCGCCCCCCGGCCCTCGCGTTGACCCCTTTCCTGCTCCCGTTGATCTTCGCGCTCGGGGGCACGGTGTTCGGCATGCGCGACACCCTCGCCGCCCTGGCCCACGTCTCGCCGCTCGACCGGACGGTCATCCTCCTCGCGTCGATCGGCGAGGTCGCGTCCTTGCACGTGCAGGCCCTCGCCTTCGTCGCCTCGGGCTGCGGGGCCGTCGCGCTCTCGTCGATGGTGGCGCTGCTGGCCCCGGGACGAGGTCCCAAAGTCGTCACCGCGGTCAGCTCCGGGCTGCTGGGGCTCTCGCTGCTCGGCGTGGCCATCCAGGCCGTCACCCTCCGCGGGGGCTACCGCGCGATCGGCCACGCCAGCCCCGCCGACCGCCTCACGATTCTCGCGGGCGTCATCGGCGAGTGGCAGGAGGCCGGCCAGGCCTCGAGCACCCTCTTCCTCGCCTGCCTCGCCGTCGCGGTGCTCGGAGCGGCGGTGCTCGCGGTGCGTTCGCCGAAGTCGGTCGCCCTCGGGGTGGGGCTGAGCCTCGTGCTGGCGGCGGTCGGTCTGCGCGGTCTCCAGGCGGTCTCGACGCAGCAGCTCCTCGCGCCGAGCCATGAGCTCACGGCCACTCCGCGCGTCGCGCGGCTGACCATCGCCGGCCGGGTGCCGTTCAACGAGCTGTTCATCACACCCGGGAGCGACGTTCCCGCGGCGATCGACGACGCGGTGTTCGCCCGGGCGACGCGCGGCCGCCTCGACGCGCCGTGGCTGGGCATCGAGCTCCGGCCCGACCTCCCCCGGCAGACCCTGCTGCGCGTGCTGCAGACCACGCACTTCGTGCGGCTGAACGTCGAGCTGGTCGGCGACGCCCCGAAGCGGAAGTTCGAGGCCCCGGCCCTCTTCGCCCCGGCCGTCGCGGCGCTCAGCGAGGTCTCGCTCTCGGTGCCGGTGCGGGTGCTCTTCACCGACGAGGTCTGTGAGGCGTGCGCGGGCTCCGCGGAGTGGACGAAGGAGGGGTTGCAGGTGAAGTCCCCGACGGGGGCGCTGGCGTCGTGGACGGCCGGTGACGTGTCGGGTTCCGGCCCGCTCGCCGCGCTGCCGCTGGTGGAGTTCACCTGGACGACGACCCCCGAAGACCTCGCCCGCGCGGCCCTCGTCGCGCTCTCCCACCAGCACCTGCTGGTGGTGCGCGTGCCCCCGCCCGACCCCGAGCCGGTGCTGCCGAAAGACTGAGTCATCTGGTCAAGGAGCGCACCCGTCGTGCATCTCGCTCCCGACGCAGCGCCGTTCACGACGGGCACCCGCGACGAAGCGTATCGTCGGCGCATGAGCCTCCTCCTCACGTCAGTCGCGTTCGCAAACGGCGGCGTCATTCCCCCCGAGTTCACCTGCGAAGGCGACGACGTCTCGCCTCCGTTGACCTGGAGCGGCGTGCCGGCCGGCACGAAGAGCCTGGTGCTGATCATCGACGACCCCGACGCCCCCGACCCGGCGGCCCCGAAGCGCACCTGGCTCCACTGGGCGCTCTACAACCTCCCACCCACCGCGACCGGGCTGGCTCGCGACGTCCAGGCACTC
>JBBRUE010000170.1:0-10189 GCA_038248085.1 Myxococcales bacterium
GGTGCCGACCACCACGAAGCCCAGGGTGTGCACCAGGCGCCCGAGCTCGGCGAGGTCGGCGGCGTGCTCCACGTCGGAGACGTCAGGCAACTGCACGCCGACGAGGACGGCACGGGGCGTGGCAGCGAGCGTCTTCTTCATCCACTGCCCGTAGCACGGCAGAAGTCCCCTCGCCCTGCGAAGCGGGGACAGGGTCAGGGAGCGGGGCTGTGGAGTGCCAGCAGCGAGCGAACTTCCGCGGCGCAGGCGTCGTGCGGCGGCTCGCCCTCGCCGCGCATGCGCTGACACACCGCCTCGTACCGGGCCCACTCGCGCCGCGCGACGTCGAGGACCTCGGCCACCCGCTCCTTCGTGGCGACGACGCTCGTGGTTCCCGGCGTCTCGAAGTATCTGCGTCCCAGCAGGTCGAGCGCGCGCACGTGAACTTCACGCGCCGGTTCCTCGAGCGGCCGCAACCACGCCGTCACCTCTCGCACCGCCAGCCACTCGTCCTGCACCATCCGCCCGTGGGCGCGGCGCGTGAGCCAGGGAATCGACCCACTGTTGGCGCGCTTGATGAGCGCCCCCTCGTCGAGGGCCAGGGCGATCCAGTCGCCCGCCACCTGCAGCATGTTGGGGATCGCCTCCGGGAAGACCTCCGCCCAGAAGATGCGCTCGAGCGTCTCGTCGTCGTACCCCGACTCCACGCAGCGCCGCGCGACGCGCGGCACGTGCCACCGCACCTCGGTGTCGAGAAAGAGGTCGCTCATCGCGTCCCAGAGGGGGCGGCGCCGGGCGAGCGCTTCGTGCGTCATGTCAGGAGCGCCGCGCCGACGAGCCCCGAGTCGTCCCCGAGCGTCGCGACCTCGATGCGCAGCGCGTCGCGGCTGGCCACCGTCGAGCGGTTCGCGATGGCCTTGCCGATGCGCGCCACCATGCCCGGGCACCGGCTCAACACGCCGCCGCCGAGCACCAGCACCGCGGGGTTGAGCACCGTCACCTGGTTGGCGATGGCCAGCGCGAGGTTGCCGACCGCGAAGTCGTACAGCGTCTTGGCCTTCTTGTTCTCGTTGCGGGACGCGAGGACCTCGAGCTCCGACGCCGTGCCGACGATGCCTTCCTCTTTCATCCACTCCGCGAGCTTCGCGCCGCCCACGTACGCCTCGAGGCAGCCGTTCTGCCCGCACCCACACCGTCGCCCGCCCTCGGTGACCAGCTTCACGTGACCGAACTCGCCGGCCACCTGGGTCGCGCCGGTGAGCAGCGCGCCGTTGCTGATGATCGCGCTCCCCACGCCCGTGCCGACGAACACCGTGAAGGTGTCCTTCGCGCCCTTCGCGCAGCCCGCGGCGTACTCGCCCCACGCGGCCGCCGAGAGATCGTTCACCAGGGTGACCGGCCGGCCCACGGCCGCGGCGAGCGGGGTGCCGAAGTCGACGTCGCGCCAGCCGAGGTTCGGCGCGTTCACCACCACCGGGCCCCGCAGCATGCCGGCGAAGCCGACGCCGACCGGGCCGGGACCCAACTGGTGCTCCTCGGCGAGCCGGGTGATCAGCTTCGCGGTCTCCCGCACCACCGCTTCGGGGCTGCGATCGCTCCACGTCTCCTTCGCGGAGGCGACGATGCGGCCGGTCTCCCGCTCCACCACCGCCGCGCGCGCCGTCGTCCCGCCGAGGTCGACCCCCAGTCCCAGCTTCACCCGCCGAGCTCCTTCTTCGCCTCGTGGATGGTGCCGTCGATGAGCGCCTGAATCTCTGCCAATCGAGCCTTCGTCTTCGCCTCGTACCGCACCACCAGAATAGGCGTGGTGTTCGACGCGCGGATGAGCCCCCAGCCGTCGGGCCACGTGGCGCGCACGCCGTCGACGGTGATCAGCTCCAGGCCCTTCGCCGCGAGCTTCTCGGTGCAGCGCTGCACCAGCGCGAACTTCTTCTCTTCCACCGTGTCGAAGCGCAGCTCGGGGCTCGAGTACGTCACCGGCACGTCGGCCAGCAGCTCGGCGAGCGACTGCTGCTCGTGCGAGAGGATCTCCAGCAGCCGGGCCGCGGTGTACGGCGCGTCGTCGAAGCCGAAGAAGCGGTGCTTGTAGAAGATGTGCCCGCTCATCTCGCCGGCGAGCGCCGCGTGGGTCTCCTTCATCTTCGCCTTGATCAGCGAGTGGCCGGCCTTCCACATGATCGGCTTGCCGCCGCGCTTCGCGATGTCGTCATACATGGTGAAGCTGCACTTCACCTCGCCGACGATCGACGCCCCCGGCACCTCCTTGAGCACCGCGCGCGCCAGCAGGATCATCAGCTTGTCGCCCCAGAGGATCTCGCCGGCCCCGTCGACCACCCCGATGCGATCGGCGTCGCCGTCGAAGGCGATGCCCAGGTCGGCCTTCGTCTCGCGCACCTTGGCGATGCACAGCTCGAGGTTCTTGGCGACCGTCGGGTCGGCGTGGTGGTTGGGGAAGCGCCCGTCGGGCTCGCAGTACAGCGGCACCACGTCGTACCCGAGCTTCTCGAGCAGCGGCTGCGCGACGATGCCGCCCACCCCGTTGCCCGCGTCGAGCACCACCTTCAGCTTCTTCGGCCCGCGCTTCACCGTGGACAGCACGAAGTGCAGGTACGGCGTCACCGCGTCGAAGGTCGAGACCTCGCCCGGGCGATCGCTCTTCTCGAAGTCGCCGCGCTCGATCAGCTGGCGCAGGGCCTGAATGGTCTCGCCGTAGAAGGTCGTCTTGCCGACGCCCATCTTGAAGCCGTTGTACTCGGGCGGGTTGTGGCTGCCGGTGATCATCGCCAGCCCGTCGACCGGGAGGGTGTTCGCCGCGAAGTACACGATGGGCGTGGGCACGATGCCCACGTCGATCACGTGCATGCCGGTCGAGGTCGCGCCCTTGAGGAACGCGTCGCGGAAGCGCTGGCCCGACAGCCGCGCGTCACGGCCCACCACGATCGTCGTGCCGCCGGCCCGCTTGACCATCGTCGCCAGGCCTCGGCCGAGGTTCTCTACCACCGGGTCGGTCAGGTCCTGGTCGACCAGGCCGCGCACGTCGTACTCACGGAAGATCTGCGGGTTCATGCATCTGGTCTAACGCACTCCCGCGCGCGTGCGGTGCAGGAGTTGTTCGGCTCTCGCGGCCGAGGGCATACAGTGTCCGTCTCCGTGGCCCTCGAGCTCGTCACGCCCCTTCCGCCCGGGGCTCCGTCGCATACGCGCCTGGCGAAGCACGGGGCGCGGCTCGTCGTGCTTCGCGAGATCCTCGACGGCACCGACTGCTCCTGGCCTCCGGCCTCGCCGAAGCTGGTCACGCTCCAGGAGGTCGGCGAACTCCAGGGCAAGCGCCACGCCCTCTTCGACTGGGTGCCCGGCGTCACCCTGCGCGACCTGCTCCAGGCCCTCGAGCAACAGGGCAACCCCTTGCCGCTGGGCCTCGTCGCGCATGTGCTGGTCGACGCCGCGCGCGCGCTCGACGCCATCAACCCGGCACGGCCCCACGGCGGGCTGCAGGACGCCGCGCTGCAGATCGGCTTCGACGGGCAGGTCTGGGTGCTCGACTTCGGCGCGCCGCGCGTGAGCCGCTTCCGCCCCCTGGGCCGGGTCAACTTCGCCGCCGACGTCTTCGCGCTCGGCGGGGTGCTGCACGCGGCGCTCACCGGGTTCCAGGGTGAGTACGCGACGCCGCCGGCCACGCTCGCCACGCCGTCGAACTCGCACCCCGAAGCGACGCCGGCGATCGACGACGTCGTGGCGCGCGCGCTCTCGGCACAGCCTGACTCGCGGCAGGCCGACGCCGGCTCGTTCGCCGACGAGCTCGAGGTGGTGGTCGGCGAGGCGATGTTCACCACCGCGCAGGTCGCCGAAGTGGTCCGCACGCTCTTCAGTGACCGCATCCGCCTGCTGCAATCGCTCGGCGGCCTCGTCGACGCGAATCCCGGGCCCAGCCTCGAGGCCGTGCTCCCGGTGGGCATTCCGCAGGGCACCCAGCCGGGCTTCGGTGGTCCGCCCCCCGCGCGTGCCCTCGCGCACCCGGAGCCGCCCTCCGAGCCCACGCTCCCGCGCGTGGTGTCGAAGGAGGTCCTGGTCAGCCGCCCGCCGTCGCCGCCCGTGGGGCCGTCGATCGCGGACGTCGTCGAGCCCACGATGCCCCGCATCCCCCTGCCGACCGCGGTGCTGCCGCCCAGACCGGAGGTGCCCTGGGATTCGGCCGAGGGGCTGGAGGCCTCGGGTCCCGGCTCCGAGCCCACGCTGCCCCGCGTCGTCTCCTCCGAGGTGGTGCCGCGCGTCAGCGAGCCGCCGCGCAAGCCCGCCCCACCCCGAGACACCCGCGACGACGACGACGAGGCCGATGCTGACGGGAAGACGACCTCCGTCGATCCCGCCGCGCTCGCCGCCGCCAGCGACCTCGGCCGGCCCCGGGCCAGCGCTCCACCCCGAAAGCCGGTGCGCACGGCCGTGGAGCCGCCCGACGACACCAATCCGCGCGCGAAGATCGACCCGCAGGAGGACACCGGCCCCCGGGCGAAGTTCGATGCCCACGGGGACACCAACCCGCGCGCGAAGTTCGACCCGCAGGAGGACACCGGGCCCCGGGCGAAGTTCGATGCCCACGAGGACACCAACCCACGCGCGAAGCCAGACCTGCCAGAGGACACTTCGCCCCGCGCGAAGATCGATCTCCCCGAAGACACCGCCCCGCGTGCGCGCTCGCCGCTCCGGCCCGCCGACTCGCGCGAAGCGACGGGGCCGACCCCGCAAATGCCGCCGCGGCCCCGCAACACCACCGAGGCCGAGCGCCACCGCGCCCGTGGCCAGGAGCGCCTGCGGACCCCGCCCGAGGGCACGCCCGCCCTGGGAGAGGCCGAGCTCAACGAGCCCACCGCGGTGCGCGCCAAGCCGAAGCCCGACCCGAAGCAGGTCGCGCAGACCGCCCAGACGCTGCCGCCCGTGCCCGGCGCGGAGTCGTCGGGCGGCGGTGGTCTCCGCGTGGTGATGGTGGTGCTGCTGCTCGTCGTCGTCGGGCTCGCGGGCGCCGTGGTGGTCAAGGCGCAGAGAGCGCAGCAGCGCCCGGTCGCGGTCGAGGACCTCGGCGAGGTGGTGGACCTGGTGGAAGACGCCGGCGCGGTGGTGACGACGACGCCAGACGCCGGGGCCCCAGCGCTCGTCACGGCCGCCCTCGACGCGGGCGCGGCTGACGTCCCCGAGGTGGTGATCGACGCCGGGGCCCCCCCGCCGACGATCGAAGCAGGCCCCCCCGACGCGGGCGTCAAGGCGGCGAAGAAGGCGGTGAAGAAGCCGGTGAAGAAGGTCGTGAAGAAGAAGAAGCGCTGAGCGGGGAATTGACCTGCTTCCTTGACCTGGACCGGGTTGATCAGCAGAAACCCCCCGTGGCGTTTTCCACCCGCATCCATGGCGAGCACTTCACCTTCCCCTCGCTGAAGGTCGTGCTCGCGCGCGCCAACGAGGTGCGCTCGGGCGATCGCCAGGCCGGCCTCGCCGCGACCACGATGCGCGAGATGGCCGCGGCCAAGCAGGTGCTCGCCGACGTGACGCTCGAGCAGCTCTACAACGCGCCGTCGGTGCCCTACGAGGCCGACGAGGTGACGCGCGTGGTGGTCGACGGTCTCGACGCCAACGCCTACGCCCGGCTCAAGGGGTGGACGGTGTCGCGGCTGCGCGAGTGGCTGCTCGACGACCGCACCACCGGCGAGGAGATCGCCGCCGTCTCGCCGGGGCTGACCCCTGAGATGGTCGCCTCGGCGGCGAAGCTGATGTCCAACATGGACCTCGTGACCGCCGGGCGGAAGATGCGCGTCGTCGTGCGGTGCAACAACACCATCGGGCTCAAGGGGCGCATCTCGAGCCGGCTCCAACCCAACCATCCGACGGACGACGTCGAGGGCGTGCTCGCCGCGGTGAAGGACGGCCTGAGCTTCGGCAACGGCGACGCGGTCATCGGCGTCAACCCTTCCACCGGCGACATCCAGGGCACCGTCGACATCCTCCGCGCGGTGAAGGACCTGATGCGGAAGTACCGCGTGCCCACGCAGAACTGCGTGCTCTCGCACATCACCATCCAGATGGCGGCGGTGCGGCGCGGGGCCCCGCTCGACCTGATGTTCCAGTCGATCGCCGGCAGCCAGCGCGCCAACCAGAACTTCGGCGTCTCGGTCAGCGTGCTCGACGAGGCGGCGGATCTCGCGCGGCGCGAGGGCACCGCGCAGGGGCCCAACGTCATGTACTTCGAGACGGGGCAGGGCACGGCGCTCTCGGCCAACGCCCACCACGACACCGACCAGGTCACCATGGAGGCCCGCGCCTACGGCCTGGCCCGGCGCTACCAGCCGTTCCTGGTCAACTCGGTGGTCGGCTTCATCGGCCCGGAATACCTGCGCGACGCGAAGGAGATCACCCGCGCCGGCCTCGAAGATCACTTCATGGGCAAGCTCACCGGCATCTCGATGGGCTGCGACGCCTGCTACACGAACCACGCGATCGCCGATCAGAACGACCAGGAGAACCTCGAGATGCTGCTCACCCTCGCCGGGGTGAACTACCTGATGGGCATCCCGATGGGCGACGACGTGATGCTGAACTACCAGACGACCTCGTTTCACAACAACGCGGCGCTCCGGGAGATCTTCGGGCATCGGCCCGCGCCCGAGTTCGAAGCCTGGCTCGAGAAGATGGGCCTGTGGCGCAACGGGAAGCTCACCGAGCGCGCGGGTGATGCGTCGGTGTTCGACCAGAACTTCCGGTAGCGAACGCCGCGCGCGCAGCGGGTCACCCGGCGCAAGCGTTGCCGTCGCAGATCACGCTCACAGCAATGATTTCGCGAAGTTTCTGCGGTGACGGGTTTGCACTCTGAGTGCTCGGAGGCCGAGCCATGAAGTCTCTGTGCACCTGTGCCTGCGTGCTGCTGATGGTGGGCTGTGGAACGAAGACGATGAACCCCGCGGTGCCCTTCGCGACGGGGCGGGGCACTTCGATGGGCGCGGCCAGGAGCCTCACCCTCGGTCCGGACGGAGGCGTGTTTGCCGCCGCTGACGACCGCGTCCGCCTCGAGATTCCACCCGGCGCGCTCACCGCCATCACCACGCTGACCCTCGAGCCCATCACCTGCCTCGCGCCCGGCTGCCAGAACGGCGACGCGTGGCGCTTCGGCCCCGAGGGCACCACCTTCACCTCGCCCGTCACGCTGCGCTTCAAGGTCGCTCCAACCCTGCTCGAGAAGCGCGCTTCGCTGGGGCTGTTCGGCGTCGCGTACCAGGACGCAGACGGGTTCTGGAACTGGGTCAAAGACGTGTCGCGTGACGAAACTGCCGGCACCGTCACCGTCACCACCACGCACCTGAGCGACTGGAGCACGCTCATGGGCCTGCAGCTCCGCCCCCTGGCCGCGGCCGTGAAGACCGGGGGCAGTCTCTCGCTCGAGGTGAAGAACTGCCTCGTGGAGGAGCAGGGTGGACTCGCCACGCTGATGGCCAACTGCGACGACCCGCTCGCGCCACTGGTCGAAGCGGTGAAGGTGTGGTCGGTGAACGGAACGAAGGGCGGCAACGCGACGGTGGGCACGGTGACCGCCAGTGGCGCGGGGGCCACCTTCACCGCGCCCGGGAAGGCTCCGAACCCGCCGACGGTGGCCGTGACGGCGACCGTGCCGGACGGCACCGCGGGCTTCGGGCTGACGTACCTGTATTCGCAGGTCACCATCGGCACGCCTGAGAAGTTCGCCGGCACCTTCACCGTGGTGGCCAGCCCGGCCTCCGTCCCGGTGACGCTGACCATCGAGGCGAACAACCTGACGTTGACCCTCAAGGACGAAGGCATCGACGAGACGAACTACACGATGGTCGGGACCGCCCAGATGAAGACCAAGGCGTTTCAGCTCGGCGATATGAGCTGCGTCTTGAAGCCGTCGGAAGAAACGAAGGCCATTCGCGACAACTTCAAGGTGCGCAAGCAGCCGGCGCTCGCGGTGCGGTGGGGCTGGAGCGACCTGTTCATCTACCAGTGCACCTCGGCCGGCAGCCAGGTCGACTGGCCGGTGATGGTCTACTTCATGACGGCCACCGGCTCGAACTGCCTGTCGTTCGCCGACGTCCCCATCAGCGACGCGATGGCTCCCGGTGGGCGCTTCCTGTGCAGTTGCAGCCCGCACGGCCCGACGACCGCGGAGTGGAGCTTCACGCCGTCGCAGTGAGCTTCAGCGCAGCGGCGAGAAGCGCGGGGCGTTGAAGCGACCCTGCGGTGCCGGGGCCGACGTGGGGGCGGGCGCCTGGAGGGCCTTGATCGACAGCCCGATGCGTTTGCGCGCCTCGTCGACCTGCAGCACCTTCACCTTCACGCGGTCGCCGACCTTCACCACCTCGGAGGCGTCCTTCACGAAGCGGTTCGATAGCTCGCTGATGTGAATGAGCCCGTCCTGGTGCACGCCGATGTCCACGAAGGCGCCGAAGGCCGCGACGTTGGTGACGATGCCGTTGAGCACCTGGCCTGGCTTCACGTGGGCCAGCTCGGTGATGTCGGCGTCGAAGCCCACGTCGACGAACTCCGCGCGCGGATCGCGGCCGGGCTTCTTGAGCTCGAGCACGATGTCCTGCAGCGTCGGCAACCCGAGCCCGGCGGCCTCGTCCACGTAGCGCTGCGGTTCGATCTTCGCGGCGAGCGCGCCGTCACCCACCAGCTCCTTGCGGGTGACGCCCAGCTCCTTCGCCATCTTCGTCACCACCGCGTACCGCTCGGGGTGCACTGCGCTGGCGTCGAGCGGCTCGCTGCCCCCGGTGATGCGCAAGAAGCCCGCGCACTGCTCAAAGGCGCGCGCGCCGAGCCGGGGCACCTTCTTGAGCTGCGCGCGCGTCTCGAAGGCGCCGTGTTCGGCCCGGTAGGCGACGATCGCCGAGGCGAGCGCCGGCCCCAGTCCGGCGATGGAGCGCAGCAGCGTCGGGGAGGCGGTGTTGAGGTCTACCCCGACGCGGTTGACGACGGTCTCCACGACGCGATCGAGCTCCGCGGTGAGGGCGGGTTGATCGACGTCGTGCTGGTACTGGCCGACGCCGATGCTCTTGGGGTCGATCTTCACCAGCTCGGCGAGCGGGTCCTGGAGCCGCCGGCCGATCGACACCGCGCCGCGGATGGTGACGTCGAGCGAGGGCAGCTCGGCGCGGGCGACCTCCGACGCGGAGTACACCGAGGCGCCCGCCTCGCTCACGCTCACCACGCGGAGGTCCTTCGCGATGAGCCCCGCGCCCTGGCACTTCTTGACGAAGGCCTCGGTTTCGCGCCCGGCGGTGCCGTTGCCGATGGCGATTGCGGCGGCCGGGTGGGCCTTGAGCAGCTTGCTGAGCTGCACCCCGGCCTCCGACTCGCGGCCGGTGTGAGGGTAGATGGTCTCGTGCGCCAGCACCTCGCCGCGCGCGTCGAGCACCGCCACCTTGCAGCCAGTGCGCAGGCCCGGGTCGATCGCCACCACCGGCTTGCCGCCCAGCGGCGCGGTCAACAGCAGCGCGGTGAGGTTCTTGGCGAAGACGGCGATCGCTTCGGCGTCGGCCCGTTCCTTCAGCGCGCGCCGGCGCTCACCCTCGAGCGACGGGAGCAGCAGCCGGGCGGTCGCGTCTTCGAGCGCGAGGTCGAGCTCCTTCGCCAGCACCGGGGCGGCGCCGCGGCGCACCACGGCCTGGCGCACGCGGGTCGACACGGCGGCGGGTGGGAGTTCGAGCGAGACCTTGAGCAGCCCCTCGGTCTCTCCGCGCTCGGCGGCCAGCACGCGGTGGGACGGGGCCAGGCTCGCCCGCTCGCGCCGGTCGAGGTGATCGGCGTACTTCGCGAGCTCCGGCGCCTTCGCCTTGCCGCGCGCGACGACGACCACCAGCTCGGCCTCGTCGACGAAGAGCTGGCGCAGGGTGGCCCGGAGCGCGGGCTGCTCGGCGATGGTCTCGGCCACGATGTCGCGCGCGCCGGCCCACACCGCGTCGACGTCGGGGAGTTCCTTCTCGACGTTCGACAGCGACACGACACGCGCATGGAGGCCGTATTGGTCGGCGTAGTCTTCCCACATCTTCTTCAAATTCTTGGGGCAGATGATGAGCGTGCTGAGTCCCAGATCCTCCTCGAAGATCTTGGCCAGCGCCGTCGCCATCAACGTCTTACCCAGCCCGACGACGTCGCCGATTATCACCCCGCCGCGCTTGTTCAGGTGGTGCGCCGCGATCTTGACGGCCGCCAC
>JBBRUE010000171.1:0-10161 GCA_038248085.1 Myxococcales bacterium
GAGGGTGACGGTCTGATCAGCCGGCCAGCGCAGCGAGGTCGACGGGTACGACGCCGCGTGACGGAGCGGGTCCTTCAACGAGCGCCGCGCCAGCTCGCGGGTGAGTCGCTCGTGGGCGGCCGCGTCGGCGCACGGCCCGAGCGCATCGACGGTTCCGTAGATGAGGCCGAGGTGCGACAGGGACAGCCCGTCTCCCGATTTCCCGAGGGCGAGGGCGCGCCGCAGCGTCGCTTCCGCGCAGACGCGCGCTTCCTTGCGAACTCCCGGCCGCGCCCGTGCCTGACCCGCGCACCCGTCGGCGACGTGTGAGAGCGCGATGATGCGGAAGCTCTGCGGCGTGGTGTCCCACTTGCCGTCGTCGAGCAGCTTCTGCAGCCGCGCGGGCAGTTCGAATTCGGACGTATCGGAGGCAGCGAACAGCAACACCGCGGCGAGCATCGAGCGCATGCGCCCATCGTGAGGTCTCGCGCGCAGGCAGGAGGGCGCCCCGGCGCGAGCGGTCGAAGGGGAAGTGCGAGCGGTCGCCGGGCCCGGTGGGGAGCAGAAGGCGCGGTGTTCTGTGCCGGTAGCAGGCCTCGCTTCGGCCGCGGCGCGCGTCCCCGTCATCTCGGCAATAGTCGCGACATGAGAGCAGTGCTCCTGACCGTGGTGTTCGCCTCCACGCTGGCCTCGACGCCCGCACAGGCCGTGGCGCCTGACCCTCACGCGGTCGACTTCGGCCTCGGCATCGGGGCGCTCGAGGTGATCCTGCTGCCGCTCGCCCACGGCGGTTTCTACCCCTACGTCGGCGGCTCGGTGACGGTGCCGATCGGCAAGGGCTTCACCTTCATCGGCTCGCTGTCGATCGAGTGGAGCTTCGACCAGGGCCGCGGCGGCTTCGTCGGCGTGCTCACGCTGGACTACGGGCTGTCGGACCGCGTCGGTCTCGACCTGAACGTCGCCTTCATCCACGACCAGCCGGGGTTGAAGTTCGCCGAGGCGCAGTTCTTCCTCGGCGCGGGACCGGGCGCGTCGTTCTTCTTCGGGAAGTGGACGCTCTCGCCCTTCGTGAACTTCTTCGGTGGCCTCACCGTGGCCGGCGCGAGCATCGTGCCCGGCCTCAACCTCGGGCGGACCTTCTGATCAACCACCCGGGCTGACCGGGCAAGGATTGCGTCTACGCGCGTCGTTGCGCGGCGCCTGGGATCAGGCCTTCGAAACGGCCCGCAATGGCTGGACTTCCACTGGCATGTGCCGTGCTGCCACCAACCGTTCTGGAGGCAGGTATGCGACTGCGATTGCTCATCGTGTGCGTGGTGCCGTTGTGGTGGAGCTGCGTCGTTCACGAAGTACGCGCAGCGCCGCGGCCGTCGCCCATCGTGGTGGAGAGTTGGGACCCGTACCTCGACCCCTATGGCACCTGGGTGATGCTGCCGGGGTATGGCCGCGTGTGGCAGCCCTCGGTCACCGTCGTGGGACCGGACTTCTACCCGTACGGCACGGGCGGCCAGTGGGTGCTGACCGATGAGGGCTGGGTCTTCGACAGCGAGTACCCCTTCGGTTGGGCCACCTTCCACTATGGCCGCTGGAACCTCGAGCCCGGCTACGGCTGGCTGTGGATCCCCGATCGAACGTGGGGGCCGGCGTGGGTCTCATGGCGCACGGGTGGGGTGTACGTCGGTTGGGCGCCGATGGGCCCGCGCGGTGCGCCTCCGCTCGGGTCGCCGCACTGGCGCTTCGTCGAGCGGCCGCACTTCACGGCGCACCGGCCCCACGCGCACTTTCTCCCGCCCGACCGCTTCCACGAGGCGGAGATGGTGACCCAGCCGATGCCGCCGGCGATGTCGGGTCGGGGACCTCCGCCCACCTACTTCCACGGGAGCGGTGGGCCGGCGATCACCCCGCAGCCGATCGGCTCGGTGCCCAGCGCAGGTCGGACGCCTCCACCTCCGCCGCCGGGTCGCGTCGCGCCACCGCCCCCGGGTTCAGCGCCACCAAGCGAGCCGCGTCCACCACCGCCGCCGGGTTCAGCGCCACCGCCTCCCGGTGATCAGCGCGCACCCCCGCCGTCGGGTTCAGCGCCCGCCGAGCCTCCGCGCCCGCCGCCGCCCGCGTTGCGCCCGTTGCCTGCGCCGGACCGGGTGCCTCCGCAGGACGAGGTTCGGCCCGCTCGCGAACCGCCGCGTGCACCGCCGGTCTTCGCCCCGCCCTCTCCTTCGCGGGAGCCCGCGTTCACACGCCCGTCGCCGCCGCGTGAGCCGACGGCCGCTCCGCCTCCACCGCCTGCGAAGAAGAAGCAACCGCCCGCAGCTCCCGTGGGGCCGACGCGCCGCAGGCCATAGACGTCGGCGATCGCGAGACGCTCTCTGGCCTCGAGCGGTTCATCGCTCGTGGTCCGGTCCGTCGGGTCCCCTCGCGGTGCGCGCCACTGGGGCTTTGGTCAACGAAGCGCCTGAGCGAATCGCAGCGGCCGGCACGGCGATTCAGTTCGGCTTCGCCAACGCCGCCTTCACCCGCACGTCTTCGGGCGCGATGGCCTTCAGCGCGGCGATGACCCGGCTTCGGCTCGATCCCCCGCCGTCGGTGAGTTGAATGGTGAGGCGCGAGGGGTCAGCGAGCAGCTCCAGCAGGGCGGGGACCGCGGCGACGGCCGGCGGCCCGACGACCGCCAACGCACCCGCGGCGGCGAAGCAGGCGTACGGTCTCTTCGATCGCACCGCGCGCTCGAGGAAGGGCACCCCCTTCGCGCCCGCCGCCGCCAACGCGCTGGCCGACGCGTCGGCGCGAAACGACTCGCCCCGCGCGAGGTGGGCGCTCAACCCTTCCAGGGCCTCCGGTGCCTCGGGCGCGATGCGCACCAACGCCCGCGCGATCTCCCCCTCGAGCCCGGCGTCCTGCGACGTGAGGAGCGCGCGCACGAGCGCCCCCACCGAGCCGCTCGCAGCGGGGCCCGCCCTCCCCAGCAGCTCCGCTCCGGAGCGCCGGTTCAGCGCGTCGCCGTCAGTCAGGGCCCGGGTCAGCCCGGGGAGCCAGCGCGGGTCGATCGCCGCGTCGCCCTTCCTGATGCGCAGCAGGGCAGCGCCGCGCGCGTGCACGTCGGCGTCGGTGAGCGCCTTCGCGAGCGCCAGCGCCTCGTCGACCACCGGCCTCCCCGCGGGGACCGGCAGGTGCAGGGCCGCCATCGTCTCCAGGTACCGCTTCTCGTTGCGGGCGTTCGCCGGGACCTGCAGGGCTCGCAAGGCGGCCTTCACTTCCGGGCCTGGCGCGCCCCGGGTTCGCACGGCCTCGAGGGCCGCGCCTTGCGTCTCTTCTTCGGGGTCGGACAGCGCGGCGACGAGCACGCTGGTGATGTCTGCGCGGGGCGTGGCGTCGATGGCTCCCAACGCGGTGACAGCGAGGGAACGGTAGTTGGTCTTCTCGCGGTTCCGCACCACGGCGATCAACGAGGGGATGGCCTCCTTCGCGCCCGGCCCGATGGCTCCGAGCGCCTCTGCTGCGAGACCGCGCACCAGCGGCGCCGCGTCGCCGTCGAGCGCCGCGTGAAGAGACGGGACCGCCGAGATCGCCTCGGGCCCCAGGCGGCCGAGGAGCCGGGCGCTGCCGGAGCGGGTCGACTCCTGCGGGTCGCTCTTCAACAACTGAAGGAGGAGGGGCAGCTCGGCCTGCGTCACGCCGCCCGTCTCGAGGAGCGCATGCACGAGGAACGTGCGCCTGAACGCGTCCCCTTCGCTGCGCAGCGCCTGGAGGAGAGGAGGGCCCAGCAGGGGTTGGTGCTTGCCGATGACGGCTGCGCTCTGGGCCGCCGCGGTGCGCACGCCGGCGTCCGGGTCTCCGAGCGCGGAGGCGAGGGCGAGGAGCACTTCACGCGAGGGCGTTCCGAAGCCGCGGAAGGTATCGGCTGCGCGCCGGCGGACTTCGGTCGAGGGGTGATGGAGCGCGTCCTTCAGCGCGGGCAACGCCGCGACGTCGGCCGGGAGCGCCGCACCCGCGGCCCGCTGCACCTCGGGGTCGGGGTCCCTGAGCGCACTCGTCAGTGCCGCCAGTCCCTGCGGGTCCGCTCCGAAGCCACCCAGCGTCGTCGCGGCCTCACTGCGAACGCCGGCGTCGACGTCGTGGAGCACGAGCTGCACCAGCGCCGCGAACGCCGGTCGCGTCTGGGCTCGACCCGCCGCAGGTTCGCCAACGCCGCCTGGCGCCGAGCGGGCGACTCGTCGCCGAGCGCCTTCACCAGTCCGGGCACGTCGGTCTTCCCGAGCGGAGGCGCGGGGGCGCCCTGGGGTCGCGCGCTCGAAGGGCTCACCAACGAGCCCAGGAGCACCGCGAGGAAGACCGCCGTCGACTTTGAGGACCCACCGAGGACTCCAGCGCAGGGCTGCACCCGCCGGAGTCTCGCACGACTCGTCAGAGCCTCGCGTAGCGCCCGTCGTGCTCGACGAACACCTCGGGGCACACCGCGCGAAGCGCCGGCAGCTTCTCACCGAGCGTCGCGGGAACGAGCGCGTTCCGCAGGCCGTCGAGCACCGCGAGCAACGGGGGCAACGACTCGCCGAAGAGGCACACCAGGTGCGGGCCCTTCCCCGCGCCGTCGAGCACGTGCACGTGCAGCACCGACTCGCCCGCGTCGAGCTCGAGCGTGAGCTGGCCGCCGGTCGGCTGGGTGTGCCCCATCGCCGCGTCGAAGCCGTGCTCCTTGCCGGCCGGCAACTTCTTCCACCCGTGGCCCTCGAGCGCGGTGAGCGGCTCGATGGAGGCGCCGCGGTGGCCCAGCTTGCTCGAGACCTCAGTCTTGGCCGCGAGCTCCCTGAGCAGCTGCGTCTCGGTGACCTCGACGCCCAGCGCGGTGGCGAGCGCCTCGAAGGCCGCGGCCTCCTTGCCGGTCACCTTGCCGTCGGCGAGCACCACCCGGTACGCCAACACCAGGCCGTCGCGCGCGAAGACGCCGGGGAAGCGCGGGGCCAGTTCCCGCAGGAACAGCGTCGCGCCCTTCGCCAGCAGCGCGTTGCGGCCAGCGCGGGCGAGGTCGAGCAGCTTCGCGGTGGTGGCCATCGTGCCGAGGAACTCGTCACCGACGGCCGCGGAGACGACCTCGCGCATGCTGTCGATGAAGACCTCGAGCTCGTCTTCACCGAAACGGCCGTCGGCGCCACCGATGAAGACAGCGGCCTCGACCAGCGCCTGGATCATGCCTTCCACCTGGGGACGCGCGGCGCGGGCGCTGAGAATTTTACGGACGCTCATGGGGGGCGCACCATGTCATATCGACGACGCATGAGCCCTCGCATCGGCATCGTCACCCTCTCGGACCGCGCGTCGGCTGGCGTCTACGCAGACCTCTCGGGCCAGGCCATTCGCGACACCCTGACCGAGTGGCTCGCCACCGCCTGGGAGCCGGTGGTGCGCCTCATCCCCGATGACCGGCCCACCATCGAGAAGACCCTCATCGAGCTGTGCGACGTCGAGCGCTGCGGCCTCGTCGTCACCACCGGCGGCACCGGCCCCGCGCCGCGCGACGTGACGCCCGAGGCGACCGAGGCGGTGTGCGAGAAGATGATGCCGGGCTTCGGCGAGCTGATGCGCCAGAAGTCGCTCGAGAAGGTGCCGACCGCCATCCTCTCGCGGCAGACGGCCGGCATCCGCGGCGCGACGCTCATCGTAAACCTGCCGGGCAAGCCCGCGTCGATCCGCGAGTGCCTCGAGGCCGTCTTCCCCGCGATCCCCTACTGCATCGACCTCATCGGCGGCCCCTTCCTCGAGGGCACCGCCGCCGCGCCGAAGGTCTTCCGGCCGAAGCAGAAGTAACTCCGGCTCAGAACGACGAGCGCGTGTCCTCGGGCCGCGTCGACTGCGCGCGACTGGCGCTCGCGGCGCGCACGCGCACCCACCAGTACTCGGGGTCGCGGTGGTTGGCGCGGCTGATGCGCATGCGGGTGGTGGCCGCGGCGGGCGCGTCACCGGCGGCCTGCTGCGCCCAGGCGAGGTCGAGGCGGCACGCGTCGTAGGACTCCGAGCACTGCATGAAGGCGCTGATGGCCTGGTTGGGGTCCTTCTTCTGCAGGGCGATGAGCCCCCGCGCGTGGGCCATGGCGTCGAGCCCGCGAGCATCGCGGGGCCGCGACTCGAACAAGGCGCGCAGCTGCCCGAGCGTCTTCTCGGCCTCGCCCACGTTGCCCAGCCGGGCCTGCGCCTCGGTGAGGTCGTGCAGGCGCGCCGCGTCGAGGGGCAGGCGCTGGCCCTCGTTGAGCGTGGGGAACTTCTGCTTTCCGAGCGCGGACAGCAGCGTCAGCGCGTCCTTGTAGCGCCCCTGGGTGAGCTGAAAGCGGGCGCGCAGCAGCCCGGCCTCGGCGACGCGGGCCTCCAGCTTCTCGCGCCGCCCGTCCTGCTCGAGGTCGTCGAGCGCGCGGTACGCCTCGGACGGCTGGGCGTCGGCGAGGTAGCTCCAGGCCGTCCACTCCATCAGGCGCAGCCGGTCGTCGGGCGATTGCGCGGAGCGCCGCGCCTTCTCGATCGCCACCCGCGCGCAGAACCAGTCCTGTTGAATCGCGCACACCGTCGCCACCCCGTCCCCCGAGGCCCAGAAGCTGCCGCCGGAGCTGTCGAGCGCGCGCTGGTAGGCCGCCCGTGCCTCGTCGAGCTGGTCGTTGGCGAGCAGCGCGTCGCCGAGGGAGTCATGGGCGTTGGGCTCCATCGGCGCGGCCTCCGCGTAGCGCTGGAAGGCGGTGACCGCCTGCGCGTGCTGGTCGAGCCCGACGTACGCATAGCCGAGCACGTTCCACGCGGCGCCGCGGCCGGGGGCGAGCTCGGCGGCGCGCTGCGCGGCGTCGACCGCTTCACTCCAGGCGCCCAGCAGGGCCGCGCGCTGGGCGACGGCGAAGTGGAGCTCGTAGGTCCGCGGGGCGAGGTCGCGGGCCTGGCGGAAGAGGGCGAGCGCCTGCTCCCCGTCACCCCGGTGCTGGGCGGCGAGCGCCTGCACCTCGAGCCGCTCGACTTCACTCACCGCACCGCTGCTGGCGACCGCGTCGTCCACCATGCGTCGCCCGTTGGGGCCAGGGGTCAGCGCGCCGAGGTGCGCCCAGGCCAGCACGCACGACGGGTCGACCGCGACCGTCTGGGCGAACAGCTCTCGCGCCTCGTCGAGGTGCACGTTGGACAGGGATTCCCAGGCTTGCGCGAAGAAGGGCTTCGCCGCCGCGTTGCAGGAGAGCGGCGCCTCGTCACGTTTGGGCGGGGGGTTGGAGAGAGAGAGCGCGGGACAGCACAGGGCGCAGAGCGCCACGACGCGGACCAGGGTGTTCATGAAAGACCCCCACTGAAAAGTCACTTCCGGCAGTTCGTACCGGAGCGGTGCCGGCGGAGGTGTCGGCGCGGGTTCAAGATACCGCTCCACGGCGAGGCGAAACACCCCTCCCGATCTTCGGGGAGGACTGGAGGTACAGTTCAGCCATGGTGCTGCGCGCGCTGCTGCTCGTCTTCGTGGTGATCCCCGGGGTGGCCGACGCCCGATGGCGCCGCGCCTGCGCGAGCAACGGGCTGTCGTGCTCGCCCGGCCCGTGCTGCCCGGGCACCAGGTGCGTCGAGGGTGTCTGCCGCAAGCCCGAGAAGGAATGGAGCGACGGCCAGAACCCGAAGGAGCCCACGCCCGACTCGCCGCGGCCTCTGAAGACCGACGCCCCCGCGCCCCGCAAGCGCTGAGCAGCTGATCAAGACCCCCCGGCGACCCCCATGAAAACGCTCAACGCGCGGGGAGCGCGTGAATAGAGTCGCACCTTCTCCCACGCCGCTTCGGGGTTCCCACCGCATGTCTGATGAGTCCGACGTCCCCAGCTTTGGCGACAAAGTCCGCTACCAGGTCGACCGCTTCCTCTCGTGGAGCCCGATTTCGCGCTTCGTGGGGCTCTTCGGCTTGTCGTTCCTGCTGATCACCATCAACGCCACCGCGGCGCGCATCGCGATGCCCCCGCCGGCCGAGGGCGCGGCGACCTTCGACTTCCTCGAGGCGATGTGGTGGTCGCTGGGCCGCGTGCTCGACGCCGGCACGATGGGTGGCGACGAGGGCACGGTGGTGCGCGGCATCGCCATCTTCACCACGCTGTGCGGCGTCGGTGTGGTGGCGTTGCTCATCGGTCTCACCAGCTCGACCATCGGCGACAAGATCGAAGACCTGCGCAAGGGCAAGAGCCCGGTCATCGACGAGCACCACACCCTCATCCTCGGCTACGGCGAGAAGGTCTTCACCATTCTCCGCGAGCTGGGGGAGGCGAACTCGAACCTCAAGCACGCGGCAGTCGTCATCCTCTCCGAGACGGAGAAGGAGGAGGTCGAGAACGCGGTGAAGGAGCGCATGGGCGACATGGGCCCCACGCGCGTGGTGGTGCGTCAGGGCAGCCCGTACTCGGTGCACGACCTGCGCAAGGTGGGCGCCGGCCGGGCGAAGAGCATCATCATCCTCTCGGCCGACGCCGGTGAGGCCGAGGTGGAAGACGCCGACGCGGCGGCCGACATGGGCGCCATCAAGACGCTCCTCGCGCTTCGCCGCATCAAGGGCGCGTTCGAGAAGAACCACGCGGTGGTCGAGCTCGCCGACGCGGGCCGCCAGCCGGTGCTCGAGCAGCTCGGCGGCGGCGGGGTGGAAGTGGTGGCCATGGCCGAGACCCTCTCACGCATGATGGTGCAGACCGCGCGGCAGAACGGGCTCGCCGCGGTGTATCGCGACCTCCTCTCGTACGAAGGCAGCGAGTTCTATTTCAAGAACTTCCCCGAGCTCGCCGGCCAGCCCTTCGGCGTCGCGCAGTGGAAGATGAAGGACGCGGTGGTGTGCGGCGTGCGCACCGTCGGAGGCAAGGGCACCGCCTCGTGCATCATCAACCCGTCCGACGAGTTCGTGCTCGGCGACAAGGACGAGCTGCTGGTGATCGCCGAGGACGACGACTCGTTCTCGCTGACCGCGAACCACGACCCGCAGGTGCCGGCCGACTTCCGTGGCTCCGAGCCCATCTCACGCAAGCCCGAACGCCTGCTGGTGTGCGGCAAGAGCCCCAAGCTCGGCGACATGCTCAAGGAGTTCGACAACTACGTGCTCCCCGGCAGCGAGGCGTGGTTGATGCCCGGCCAGGACCGGGAGCGCTTCGCGGAGTTCATCAAGGCCGAGGTCGGCGGGCTCAAGAACCTGAAGTTGAAGCACGTCGACGGCGACCCCACGGTGCCTGACGCGCTCAAGAAGGTCATCTCGCCCGACTTCGCGGTGGCGATGGTGGTGGCCGACACCGAGATCGACCCCGAGGAGGCCGACGCGAAGACGGTCATCACCGTGCTGCTGCTGCGCGACATGTTCCGCGCGCTGGGCGATCGCAAGCCGCGCATCATCAGCGAGATCCTCGACCCGCGGACCAAGGACCTCCTCGAGACCGACTACGGCGCCGACTTCGTCGTCAGCTCGGAGATCACCTCGATGCTGCTGGCCCAGGTGTCGGAGCGCCGCGAGCTCAACGCGGTGTTCGCCGACCTCTTCGACTCCGACGGCAACGAGGTCTACCTCAAGCGCGCGCAGTGCTTCGCGGTGCTCGGGCGCACCACGCCTTGGCTCTCGGTGCAGAAGGTGGCGCGCGACCGGCGCGAGGTGGCCATCGGCTACATGAAGCAGGGAGCGACGCCGCTCATCAACCCGCCGCAGGGCGAGAGCATCGTGTTCGCCGACGAGGACCGCATCATCGTGCTCGCCGAGGACGACTCGGAGGCGATGGGTGACCAGCGCGGAGGCGAGCTGTCGACGCCGCCCGAGCCGATGCCCCAGCACCAGCCCGACACCGCGGAGCTCGCCCCCGAGCGCACGCCCGTCGCGGGCCGCTCGGCGCTGCTCCCGCCCGACGCCCCCAGGCCGGCGGTCAACGCCATCTCGGCCGGGCCGCGCGTCGCCGGGCCGAGCACCATGCCGCGGGCCCCGCTGCCGCCGAAGGCGAAGTGATCAGCTGATCGACAGGATCAAGGTGAGGGGAGCTTCTTGCTGCGCGCACTGCCATTCACGTTCGTCCTCGTCGCCCTCACCGCCCTCGCGCAGGGCCGGGTGACGGCTGCGCCCTCGCTCAAGGACGCGCGCCAGCACCCCACCGCCCCGTTGCTCAAGGACGGCCGGGTGCTGGTGGTGGGCGGCCGCGGCGCCGACGGGCTGACCACGCTCGCCTCGTGCGA
>JBBRUE010000172.1:0-10124 GCA_038248085.1 Myxococcales bacterium
ACTTCGACGCGGTGACGGCCCAGAGCGTGCGCTTCGGCTTCTTCGTCGGCGCCGAAGGCCCCGCGACCCTGCCCGCGCACCCCGGTCGTCCCCGCGTGGCGCACGCCGTCGAGCTGCTGCCGGACCCGGCGCGGGTGAGCCCAGCCCCGAGGCGGTGGCCCGCGCGCTGGCCGCTCCCGTCGGGCGTCACCCCCGGGCGGGTCGACGGCGGGGTGGTCATCGTGTGCGCGGGCGACATCGACGGCGACGACGGCTTCGACGTCTGGTCCATCGCCAGCTTTCCGCGGCAGACCGCCCGCGCCGCCGTGCCCGCGGGCCTGGTGCTCCACGAGTACGCGGACCTTCCGTATTACCGGAACGCGCTGCTGCGGTGGTTCGCTCCCGAGCCCCCCATCTCGGAGATCGATCTCCAGGTCCGCTGAGGCGCCGATCAGGACGCATCTCCATCGAAGACGCCGACATGCGGCACGGACGGAAGAGCAGTGTGCAAGCCATGGCTTGGTGCTGGCGTGAAGCCTGGCCTCTTCGACTCGTACCTCCCCCCATCGTCATCGCTGAGCGCCCGAGTCACGGTGCGTGGCGTGACGCGCGGCCGAAGGAGAGGACACCGCTGATCCGCCGTCGTGAACCCTGCGCGCTCGAGGCCGTTGTGCTTCTCATTCCGCGACCGCAGCAGGGCGCCTGCCGAGCACCCGCACGACGCGACACAATCCTTGCGGTGGGTCGCCCCAGCGGTGCGTCGAACGCCAGCGTGAAGCACGCGCCGCCGCCGGTCCGGTCGCTGGGTCACGCTGATGGTCTCGAACTCCTCGTGGTTTAGATCGAGTTCGGGCCGCCGCCGACGAACCACATGGTGACCAGCCTCCGCGGCCGGTCGCTGCGGTTCGAGCCGCTGCCGTGGGCGAGGAGGGGGTGGAACAGCACCGCGTCTCCCGGCTCCATCGGCACCAACGTGCGGTGGCGCTCGTCGAAGATGCCCTCGTTCGTCGACCCGGGATCGTAGGGAAAGTCGATCAGCGGGCCGAGGTGCGTGCGGCCCAGCACCTCGAAGCCCCCGTTCTCTGCGTCGGCGGGGTCGAGGGCGATGACGAGGTTGAGGCCCCCGTGCCGCTCGATGCGCCCCTGGGTCTTGCCGACGACGAAGAACGCGTCCTGGTGAAAGGGGAACGGCGTGCCCATTCGCGGCAACTTGAAGTTCACCTGGTCGACGTGACAGTGCGGCTCACGCAGCCCCAATTGTTCGAGCACCGCGAAGAGGCCCGCGTCGGTGCGCAGCTCGATGAACGGCCGCTTCGACTTCGAGGGGAAGGTGATCTTCCGCAGCGCGCCCGGGGTGACCGCCGGCTCGCCCTTGCGGCCGCTGGCCGACTGCACCTCGAAGCCCACGCCCTGCACCACGGTGTCGCGCATCAGCGTGCGGGCGGACTCCTCGAGCGCTTCGGCGGCCTTCACCAGCGCCTTCACCTTCGCCGGGCCGATCAACTGCGGCACGAGGAGCCACCCCTCGCGCTCGAGGGTCTGCCGCGCGTCGGGGGGCAGGGTGGGCACCACGGGCCTCACGGGAGGACGGTGATGGTGGAGCCCAGCGACTGCCCGACGCCCTGCACGAAGGCGTCGAGCGCGTCGAGGTCGGGTTGCGAGCCTTCGCCGTTGAGGTCGCTGCACCCCTGGTACACGCGGCACACCTTGATCTCCGCGCGAATGGTGATCGCCCCGGTCGGGTTGATCACCGCGACCCAGCGGCGCGTCCAGGTCGAGCCCTGGCTCGAGCCGAAGGGCGTCTGCCAGGCGGTCGCCACCATGCCCAACCGGGGGTCGACCACCTCGGGCTCGGCCCCGGCGGCGACGAAGGCGCGGGCCAGCGCGGTGGTGCGCTCGTCGTCACTGCCCATGAGGGGAGAGAGGGCGTACCGGTGAAGCGGCTGGAGACAGGCGGTCATCGAGATCAGCGCGACGAAGAGGAACGCTCTCATGCCTGCCACGTCTTTCACGGAAGGCGGGGGACGACAACCTGAGCGAGCGGCGCGCGCGGGCGCCCAGCGTTACGTCGACCGTTCCATGAAGCCCTCGTCCATCGTCGTCGGAGCCGGAGCCGGAGGCCTCGTCGCCGCCCTGTACCTGCAGCAGGCGGGTCACGCGGTGGCGGTGCTGGAGAGCAAGTCGCGCGTCGGCGGCTGCGCCTCGGCGTTCCCGGTGAAGGGCTTTCGTTTCCTCGCTGGCGCCACCACCCTCATCGGCCTCGAGCCAGAGATGCCGCTGGGCCGCGTGCTCGCGGAGCTCGACGTGAAGTTCGAGGCCCCGGTCGCCGCGAAGAACATCAGCGTGTGGCAGCACGGGCAACCGCTCACGCTCACCCGCGACGCCCGGCGCAACGAGGAGGCCCTCGCGCAGACCCACGGCGCCGACTTCGCCCGCTTCTGGTCCCAGTCCGCCACCCTCGGCGCCCGGGGCTGGGGGCTGATCACCGAGCTGCACTTTCCGCCGCGCGGCCCGGGCGATCTCCTCGGCGCTGCGGGCAACGCGAAGGCCTGGGCGCTGCTCCCCGCGCTGCTGCGCACCACCGCCTCGAAGCTCGCCGCCGCCGGGTCCATCACCCCTGACGCGCGCGCCCTGCTCGACGAGCTGCTGCTGGTCTCGACCCAGGCCCGCGCCGCGCACACCCCGTACCTCTTCGGGGCGCTGGGCATGGAGTACCTCCAGCGGCCGCTGTACCTCGCGACCGGAGGGCTCGCGTCGCTCCTCGAGCACCTCGCGGACGTCTTCGTGAAGCGCGGCGGCACGCTCCTGCTCGACACCCCGGTGACCGGCTTCTCGCGATCGGGGCCCGGCTTCGCGGTCGAGACGAAATCGGGCGGTTTCACCTGCGAGCGGCTGGTGCTCAACCTCACCCACTGGGACGCGCAGCGCCTCGCGGTGGGCCCGCTCGGTGAGGTCTTCGCCGGCACCACGAAGCGGCACCCTGACGCGTGGGCCGCCTGCACGATGTACCTCGGCGTGGAAGACGTCTTCGGTGACGACGCCGCGCCCTACCACCAGGTGGTGCTCGAGCAGCCGATGCCGGTGAGCGGGGGGCACTCGATCTTCGCCACGCTCTCCCGGCCCGACGATCGCTCGATGGCGCCCGAGGGTTTCCGCGCGGTGACGATGAGCTGCCACGCCCCGGCGCGTGCCTGGGAAGGGCTTGGCGACGCACAGCACGCCGAGCGCAAGGCGGCGGTGGGGGAGGAGCTGCTCGGCGCGCTGGCCCTCGCGTTCCCCGCGCTGAAGACCGCCACGAAGCCGGTGGTGATGCCCGGCACGCCGAAGACGTGGGAAGGCTTCACCGGTCGCTGGGGTGGGCGCGTCGGGGGACTGCCCTTCGACTTCGCGACCTTGCGGCGCGGCTACCCGACAGGCCGCACTTCGGTGCCTGGTCTCGCGCGCGTGGGCGACACCGTCTTCCCCGGCCAGAGCGTGCCGGCCTGTGCGTGGGGCGCGCGGCGCGTGGTGCTCGAGCTGCTCGACGGGGTACAAGGCGTGTCAGCCATCACCGCGCGCGGGGCCGACGCCCAGGAGTCCACTTGAAGATCTCAGCTCGCCTCGCCGCTCTCGCGCTCGGCCTCGTCGCCTTTCCGGGCTTCGCCGCCGACGATGCTCCGCTGGTCTCGCTGCGAGTGGGCGAGACCTTCGATCTCTGCGCGTCCGGCACGGTGGTCTGCCCGGCGAACTCGCCCATCTGCGACGACCTCGCCATCGCCACCCAGCGCGAGGGCAAGAAGGGCCTGCAGATCGTCGGGGTGAAGCCCGGCACCACCACCTGTTCCGCCCGGTCGGTCAACGGCCTGCGGCAGGTGTTCCGCGTCACCGTGACGTGACGGCGCAGTGAGCTGACGGTCGCCGGCTACGGTCGCCGCGGCTGCAGCACGTAGAGCGTGGTGATCTCCTTCGAGCGCGCCTGGTGCAGCGGGTCCTTCGGGTCCTTCGCCTTGGGGTGCTTGGCGGAGATCTCATGCTTGGCCATGCACTGCACGCCGGCCTCGAGGAACTGCTCCTCGAGGAAGGTGCCGGTGCGCAGGCCGAGCAGCTCGGCGAGGTTCGAGAGGATCAGCGCGCCGCGGCCGTCGGGCAGGAGGTGCTTGTTGAGCCCCGCGAGGAAGCCCAGCAGCATCTTGTTGTCTTCGTCGAACACCGCGTGGTCGATGCGGTTCTTCGGCGGCTCGGGCACCCACGGCGGGTTGCACACCACGAGGTCGGCGCGGCCAGCGGGGTAGAGCGACTTCTCTTCGACGGTGAAGCGCTCGGCGACCTTGAAGAACTTGATGTTCTCTTCGGCGCACGCGATCGCCCGCGGGTCGTTGTCGGTACCGACCACCGAGGCCGCGCCCTTCTGCAGCAGCAGCAGCGCCAGCACGCCGGTGCCGGTGCCGATGTCGAAGCACTTCGCGCCCTTCACGTCGCCCAGGCGCCGGAGCGTCTCGGTGTAGTCGGTGCGCGTCGGGAGATAGACGCCGTAGTGCGGCGTGAGGCGCCGCGGGAGCCCCGGCACGTCGATGCCCTTCTTGCGCCACTCGGCGGCGCCGACGATGCCCAGCAACGTCTTGAGCGGCACCACCGTGCGCTTGGAGGTCGTCTTGCCCCACGCCTGCTTGCACGCGGTGGTGACGTCGGGCGCGCGCTTGAGGTCGAGGGTGTAGTTGGCGTCGAGCTCCACCACGATGCGGCCCAGCGTGTCGTGCTCGATGGCCCGGGCCTTTCGCTCAGAGCGGAAGGCGTCGAGCGGTGAGCCGGCGTGGCGCGGCGTCGGGAGCCGGCGGCCCATCGCCCCGAGGAGCTGCCGCGCGTTGTGGAAATCGCCGTGGTACAGCAGGAACTCGCCCTTGCGCACGCGCCGCAGCGCCTCGTCGGCGTTGATCGCGTCGGTGACGGGGGTCAGCTGGTCGGGGGCCGGAGTGTCACTCTCGCTGCGCCAGACGAAGGGCTCGGTGCTCATCAAATCCTTGTGTCACGTCTCCCTCGCCCCCGACAGAGGGAGCTCTTCCCGCGTTTGGGCGGTGTCGGCCCGGGGCCCGCTCGAGCCAGGCCGCCTTCGCGGGAGGTGACTGCGCGCCGAGCGGGGAATATGTGCGCGCCACATGAGCAACGACGTCTACGCGGTCATCATGGCGGGCGGCAGCGGCACCCGGTTCTGGCCCCTCTCTCGCAGCAACAAGCCCAAGCAGTTCCTCTCCCTCGCGAGCAAGGAGCCGCTCATCGCCGAGACGATGAAGCGCATGGGCACGCTCACCACGCCTTCGCGGACCTCGGTGGTCTGCGGCGCCCGGCACGCGGCGTTGGTGAAGAAGTCGCTGCCGAAGCTCCCCAGGCAGAACGTCATCGTCGAGCCCGAGGCCCGCAACACCGCGCCCGCCATCGCGCTGGCCTGCGCCCACGTGGCCCACCAGGACCCGCGCGGCGTCATCGTGGTGCTGCCGTCCGATCAGCACGTCGCCGACCCGAAGGCGTTTCGCATCAGCATCGAAGAGGCGGTGCGCGTCGCCCACCAGGGCTTCATCGTCACCCTCGGCATCAAGCCCTCGCGGGCCGAGACGGGCTACGGCTACATCCGCGTCGGCGATCCGCTCTCTGGCGATGCACGCAAGGTGGCCGCCTTCGTCGAGAAGCCGAACCTCGAGACCGCGCAGCGCTACCTCGTCTCCGGTGACTACCTGTGGAACGCGGGGATCTTCGTCTTCCGCGCCGACGTGATGCTCGAGGCCTTCGCGCGCCACATGCCCGACCTCTCGAAGGCGCTCGACCTCGTTCGCGCCTCGTGGGGCACGAAGAAGGGCGCCGGCGTGTTGGCCAAACAGTTCAAGAAGATGCCCGCGACGTCGATCGACTATGGCGTCGCCGAGAAGGCGCCCAACATCGCCGTGGTGCCCGCCTCGTGCGGCTGGAGCGACGTCGGCAGCTTCAACGCGCTCCCCGAGGTGCGGCCGCTCGACGCTGCCGGGAACGTGGCCGAGGGCAACGCGCTCCTCATCGACACCTCCGGCAGCGTGGTGCTCGCCGGCAAGCGACTGGTCGCCGTAGTGGGCATGAAGGACGTGGTGGTCGTCGACACCGGCGATGCGCTCCTCGTGCTCCCCAAGGACAAGAGCCAGGACGTGCGCAAGGTCGTCGAGGCCCTCAAGGCGGGGAAGCTCAGCTCGCTTCTGTGACGGCGACGCGGTCCCCAGTCCCGAGGCCCCGGCATGGTTTGCGGGGCGCCCCCGGTCGCGCCTGCGCCGCGTGGTAGATCCACCCCCGATGCGCCTCTGTCTTGCTCTCGCCTTGCTCCTCCCCGCCCTCGCGGCGGCTGAACCGGTTCCCTTCCCCAAGCTGACCGAGCACGAGTCGAAGAAGCTCGAGGCGGGCGAGCTGGTGGTGCACGAGTTCAAGCCCACCGACAACCGCGGCATCGGCGTGGAGTCGATGCGCGTCATCGAGGCGCCCACGACGGAAGTGTGGCCGGTGCTGCGCGACTGCGAGCACTTCTCGAAGTTCATGCCGCGCACCAAGGTCAGCAGCACCAGCGAAGAGAACGGCGTGCCGCTGTGCCACGTCGAGCTGGGCATGCCGTTCCCCCTCGCCAACCTCTGGTCAGACACGAAGTCGGTGCAACGCGAGGAACCTGCCGGTCACTTCAGTCGTGCGTGGACGCTGGTGCGCGGCACCTACAATCGCAACAGCGGCTCGTGGTCGGTGTTGCCGTGGGGCGAGGGCGGCACGAAGACGCTCGTCGTGTACCGCATCGACTCCGACCCGAAGGTGATTCTCCCCGACGCGATCTTGCGCTCGGCCCAGGCCGGGTCGCTGCCCGACGTGTTCGTGTCGATCCAGAAGCGGGTCCTCGCGCTGCGCCCGCACTGACCGCGGCTACGGAGGGCAGGTCAGCGATTGGTCTGCTGCGCCATAGCCATCGGCGGGCGACGTCACCGGCGTCTGCGCGCCGTCCACGGTGAGGTGGTACCGCGGCCCGGTGCCGCACCAGGTGTTGAAGTCGAAGGTGTGCACGCGGGGCGCGTCGAGCCGCGTGACGAACAGCGTGCTCGAGCGCAGCGGCTGGCCGGCGACGAGGGTGAGCGCGGGGGTGACGCGTACGGCCCAGGCGCCTCCCTGGCCGGCTTGCTGGAGCACCAGCGACGCGCGACCGTCTCCGTTCACCAGCAGCGCGCTGGCTTCGTCGATGCCCAGGCCGAGGAGCTCGCCGCGGCTGGTGACGGCGCCGTCGGCGTGAAGACGCGAGGCGAAGGCGACGAGGCGGCCGAGGCGATCGCGGGTGCGGAAGTGCGAGTCGGTCAGCACGCCTTGCAGCGGCGCGAAGGCCAGCAGCGAGCGCGAGAAGCTGAACAACGGGCTGGTCGGGGTGGCGACCGCGATCGGCGTGGTGATGCTCGTGGCGCCCGCGGCGATGGCGTCGAAGGCGTGTTCCCCGAGAATCGCCAGGCCGGCGCTGGTGCCGCCCACGATCCCCCCGCGCGCGTAGACCTGCTGCACGGCCTGGAGCAGCGGCGTGTTCTTCCACGCGGCGTACATCGATTGATCGCCGCCGGCGAACCAGACGAACTCGGCGTGGGCGACGAGCTCCGCGGCCCGGGCGTAGTCATCGGTGGTCGATGGAGGCGTGAGCTTGATGGTCTGCACGGAGTGGAACGGCGCGAGGTCGCGCAGGTACGCGGTGTAGCCATCGGCGCCGCTCGCGCGGAGCACCACCACGTCACCGCCCGCGCCGCCGTCACCGGCGATTCGTCGCTGCGCCCAGATGAAGGCGTCGTCGACGTCGGTGCCCCCACCCATCAAGACCAGCCCGGGACCCTGGGGCGCCGCGACGTCGTCGCTCGGCGCGCCCTGCCGCGGGTATTCGGTGAGCGTCAGGTGACCGGCGTCGGGCCGGCCGGCGTCGGCGGCCCCACCTGCGTCGCGCCCGGCGTCGAGGGCGCTTCCGGCGTCGAGCTCGGGCCCGGGCAGCTCGCCGGCGTCCTGAAGGGAAGTCGGAGGCGAACAGGCGGCGAGCCACAACAGCACCAGCAGGGGACGACGCATCGGGCGCTCAGACCCGATGTGCTCGCGCAGGTCAATCACGGCTTCGCCCCGCGAGGCGCTCGAGAATCGCGGCGGGGAAAACGTCCTGCGCGGGCGGGCACGCGCGTCGTCCGGGAGGACCGTGCACACGTCGTCACATGAGGGCGATCCGTTTGATACCGGAACACCTGCATCGACCGAGGCAGGCGGGGAAGGTGATCGGCCCGTGCCGCAACCGAGCAGGCCCCGCGACCGCGAGCGCGAGGGACTCAAGCTGGGTCCGCGCGTTCGAAGCGAGGCCTGCTCGATTCGCCGCCGCCGCCAGCGCACGTGAACGACCGCCTCCTTCAAGGCAGGGCTCTTCGTGTTCGAGCAGTTCCACGGCTCATTCTCAGCGAGGCCGAACGAACTTCCGATCCGCCGTACTACTGTGCGCGGCGTCCATGGGAGTCTTTGCGCTGCTCGTCGTGCTGGGAATCGCGCCGACGCTGGCGTTGGCGCCAGACACCGACTGCGCGAAGGAACTGGGCGCCGTGGGGCTCCCGCTCGTGGCGAAGGGCGAGGTCGAACTCACCCTGCGTCGGACCGGACAGAACGAACTGGTGCTGCGCCGGGGCACCACGCAGGTGCTGTCGCGCGAACTGGGCCCGGGCACCTGCGACGAGGTGAGTCGCGCCGCGCTGGTCATCGTCACCCGGTGGTCCACCTCGCTGGCCGCTCCGATCAGCGAGCGGGAACCGGAAGCCCGAGTCCTCAAGCCCCGCGCGTCCGCCGAGGACGCTGGCTCCGCGTCGACGTCGATCGTCCCGGGTCCGTCGGTCGGTACCTTCCTGGAATCCGATGGCGGCCGCTCCTCTCGCGGTGCCGATGCGGCCGCCCCTCCCTCGCGAGGCGCAGGCCTCGAAGACGGCCCGGTTTCTCATCGTGGCGACGCAGGCTCCGCTTCGGTGCGAAGCAGCTCGCCGCTGAGCAGTCCCGCCTCTTTCCGCGGTGCCGATGCGGGCCTGTCCGCCGATCGTGGTGCGGTGCCGAGCACGCCATCACGCGGAGCCATCAGCGATCCCGTCTCCCGCGGTGCCGACGTGGGCCTTGCCGCCCCGAGCACGCCATCACGAGGCGCCCGCAACGGTCCTTCATCTTTGCCGGGCGCCGACGCGGGTCTGGCCCCTGATCGGGGTGCAGCGCCGACCACGCCATCACCGGGCGCCAGCGCAGGTCCCTCCGCTTTGCTGGGCGCCGATGCGGGTCTGGCTGCCGATCGTGGCGCAGCGCCGAGCACGCCATCACGGGGAGCCAGCGCAGGCCCCTCTTCTTTGCTGGGCGCCGATGCGGGTTTGGCTGCCGATCGTGGCGCAGCGCCGAGCACGCCATCACGGGGAGCCGGCGCAGGCCCCTCTTCTTTGCTGGGCGCCGATGCGGGTCTGGCTGCCGATCGTGGTGCAGCGCTGAGCACGCCATCACGGGACGCCGATGCGGGTGCTGCAGCAGGCGTGATTGCGGCGCGCGACGCGACCCTGGGCGAGACCACGGGAGGATCAGACCCACGCGGCGCCGACCTCCCTGCCGGGCGCGCAACGCTGGGCGCGGCAGACGCCGGTCTCTTCGCTACACGAGGCCCGCGCGATGGTGGACCGGTCACCAGCCCACGCACCGACCCGGTCGAGGACGTCGCGCTGCGCATCGGTGTCGCACCGCCCCTGGTCTCCGTTCCCGAAACGCCTGCGCCCCCGCTGCGCCTCGACGTCACGCATCTCGAAGCGTTCCTCGGTGGCGGAGTCGCCGTCCCCTCGACCCCCACCCTCGTCACCCCCGTGCTCGGCGCCGACTTCGCGCTGCTGATCAACCGTCGCGTCCGTGTCGGCCTCGCGGGCCTCTTCGACTTCGGCGGGAGCCAGAACGTGTTCGACGAAGCCGGGCTCCTCCGCGGCCAGCTCGCGACGCGCGGAGGGCTGGTGCTCCCCCACGCTGGCTTCTGTTTCGAGTGGCCGCTGCGTACCTGCGCGGGCGTCGTCGTTGGCGCACACGTCGTCGCAGGCGAGGCGTCCGGCGCCTTCGTCTTCCAGACCGGCACCCGGCACGAGGTCGCCTTCACCCTCGGCCCC
>JBBRUE010000173.1:0-10106 GCA_038248085.1 Myxococcales bacterium
AGGACGTCCAGGCTCCCCATGCCCACCGTTCGGCTGGCAGGCGACGTGCGCGAACGCACGCGGGACAAGACGACTCCGAGGTTCGACGCGGGAGGAGGGGGAACCTGCGTCGGCTTCACCGGCTCTGTTGCCGCCACCGAGCCCAAGCGATCACTCGGCCGTTTGTCCCGAGCGCGAAGGCGGCGGGTTCATCGTTCGCCGGCCCTTTCCCGTCCCCGGCCTCCAGCAGGCCGACCCGTTCCTGCTCATCGACGAGCTGGGCCCCATCGACGACCCGCCCGGAACCACCTCGAAAGTCTGCGGCCTTCATCAGCGCGCTGAGTTCTTCTCGCACCAGCAACGCGACTCGCTGCGCGAGGGAGGGAATCACGGCACGGCGTGCGGGACGGTCGGCCGCTGCGACGACGCGGTCACTTCTTCGCTGCGGGGCTTCGGCTCGGCCACTTCACCCGAGATCGCCAGCATCCACTTCGCGACCTCCGCCTCGTTCGCCGGGGCCACGCCCGCGGCGCGGGTGAAGGCCGCCGACAGCTCCTCCGCGCTCGAGGGACGTGAACCCCTGCTCTCGGCCAGGGCCCGCGCGAAGACCTCGTCGAGCGCCGGCGGCAAGCCCTTGCGCGCGACCGAGGCGAGCCCCGGCTTCGGCCCGTACGGTTCCTCGGGGAACGCGCGCGCCAGGGTCAACGCCTCGTAGAGCGTCGCGGTGGCCGAGTAGAGATCCGACCGGGCGTCGACCACTTCGCCCCCCGCCTGCTCGGGCGACATGTACGGCAGCGTGCCGCGGGCGACGCCGGTCTCGGTGCGGAAGAGCCGCGTGTTGGCCAGCACCAGCCCGAAGTCGACGAGCTTCGTTTCCCCGCTGCGCGCCACCAGCACGTTGGCCGGCGTCACGTCACGGTGCACCACGCCCAGCGGCCGCCCGTCGACGTCCTTCGCCGCGTGGGCGTGCGCGAGGGCCGACAGCAGCGACTGCGCGACCTGCAGCCAGACCGCGAGCGCCATCGGCTCTTCCCGCTTGCGGCACGCGGCGGTGAGCGCGCGCAGCGGCGGGCCCTCGACGAACTCCATGGCGATGAAGTGTTGCCCCGCCTCGATGCCCACCTCGTAGACCTGGGCAATGTTGCGGTGCGAGAGCCGCGAGGCGATGCGGGCCTCGTCGAGCAGCGACGCCGCGTGCTTCGGGTCTTCCGCCAGCTCGGGGAGCAGCCGCTTGAGCGCCACCTTCCGCTCGAACCCGCCGGGCCCCAGCTGCCAGGCCACGAACACCTCGGCCATGCCACCGACGGCGAGCCGCTTCTCGACCCGGTACCGGCCGATGTTCGTCACCACGTCGCCCCGCTCGAGCGCGAGCCCGACCTGGGCGGCGAGCGCGCCGAGGAAGGCCTCTTCTTCTTCGCGGTAGGCGAAGCCCGACGGCCGGCGCCCCAGCCCGAGGAACCCGACGGCCACGCCGTGCGCGCGCACCGGGGCAGAGACCGCGAGGCCGAGGCTCCACAACGCCTGCTGGACCAGCGGAGCCAGGGGCGTGGGCGCGAGCCCGGTGACGCCGCCCGCCTTCTCCAGCAACACCTCGGCGGCGCCCTCCCGCGAGAGGCTCGGCGACTCGAGGGCCGGGCCCAGCGAACGGCTGCGGTGGAGGTTGCGCCCCGAGGCGTCGAGCTGCCACAGCGCCACGTGCTCCGCGCCGAGCATCTTCGCCGCCTCGACGATGGAGCTCAGCGCATCGCTCGCGCCCTTGCGTTGCACCGCGTCCACCACGCCGCGCAGCACCTCGGCGGTCTGCAGCGCGCCGGCCTGCTCCTCGGAGAACCAGCGATCGATGCGCCGCCGCAGCCGCCGGTACACCGGCCCCACCGAGAGCGAGACCGCGGCGGTGACGGCCACCACCGCCTCCGTCGAGTGCGCGAGGCCCAGGCGGTTGAGCACCAACGGCAGCGAGAGCAGCGTGAAGGCGAAGACGACGCCGAGCCCGCCCACCGTCAGCACGTAGCCCACCACCGAGGTGGCGTAGCGATCGATGGCCAGCGGGTTGTGGCGCACCAGCACCACCGCGGTGAGCACCGCGAAGCTGAGCACCATGCTCGCCGACAGCTCCATCACCACCGAGCCGTCGAGCCCGAGCCCGCGGGCGATGCCCGACAAGGTCACCGGCGCGAAGAGGCCCAGCAGCGAGGCGATCACCAGCATGCGGTAGAGCGACGCGAGCCGAGCCTCCCCTGCGCGAGCCGCCTTGCGCGCCTGCCACCCCTGCCCGAAGACGAGAATCGCGCAGGCCACCGTCGCCCAGCCGCGCGTCACCAGCTCCAGCCAGAGGGACGGCGCCTGCGTGCCTTGCACCCACAGCCGCACCGGGTGGGCCACCACGAGCAACACCGAGGGCGCGATGATCGCCGCGCGCATCGCGAGCGAGACCTCGAGCTTCTTCGGGAAGACGGTGAACAGCAGCAGCCCGAAGCCCGGCGCGAGCGCCAGCAGGCCGTAGATGATGAGGAAGAGGAGCAGCCCCTGGTCGATGAAGCCCGCGGTCATCATCGTCACGTGGGCGACGCTGTAGACGAAGAGCAGGAACAGCCAGCTCACCGCCCCACCCGGCCGCATGAGGAAGGCGCCCAGCGCGATGAGGATCAGCAGCGCCCCCGCGAGCAGCCGCGTGGTGTACGCGAAGGCGAGCGACACCTTCGGCGGCAGGCCCTGGCCGGTGCGCTCGAATTCCACGCCGTCGCGCTCGAAGCGCATGGTGACCGGGCCAGGCTGGAGCCCAACGCGACGCTTCCAGAAGTCGTGCGTGGTCACCGGCTCCCCGTTGAGCGCGAGGATGACGTCGCCGCGCCGCACGCCTTCCCACCGCGACTCGTCGAGCATCGCGACGTGGGGGTGTTCCTGGGTGCTGCGCTGGATGTCGAGCCCGAGATCAGGCGCCCGCGACTCCGCCTGCACGACCCGCCAGCCCAGCCACAGCGTCACCGGCGCCAGGAGCGCCAGCACCACGAAGATCGAAAGGCCCCGCGTGCCCCGCAAGCGGCCGAGGAGCGTGGCGGTCTCGATCGAGACGCTGGCGGAGGAGGTGTTCCCGGACACGAACCCGGCAGTCTGACACGGAGGCGCAGAAAAGCGTCGTCAGCTCACTCCGTCGGGCAGGTGTACTCGATGTCGACCTCTGCCTCGGCCTTCACCGCCACCGTCTGCACCGGCCCGGCGACCGTGTTGCCTGCCGCGTCGTAACAATCGAAGCGGACCTTGTGGTTGCCGACCTTCGACTTCACGCCCAGCAGCGGGGAGCCGCCGAGCTTCTTTCCGTCCAGGTAGACGTCGGCGGTGTCCGTGGCGCGGAGGTTGATCATGCCTTCCGCCACCGGCACAGGCGGCGCCTTGGCGACCGGGGCCGCCGCGACCGGGGCGGGCGTCGTCGGCGCAGGCGTCGTGGGCGGCGGAGTCTTCGCCGCGACGGGCTCGGGCGTCTTCGCCGCGACCGGCTCGGGCGTCTTCGCGGCTACCGGCTCGGGCGTCTTCGCGGCCACCGGCTCAGGCGTCTTTGCCACCTCCGGCACGCCCGGCGCCGCGGTCAACGCCCCACCGAGCGCGGGGTAGGTGCGCAGGGAGATGGCCGGCGCGCTCGTCAGCACCGGTTGTCGTGGCGCCCCGCCCTCGACGACACCCATGGCCAGGGCACCGAGACCGGCGAGGGAGAACAACGCGACGACGATCCACTTCACTGCAGCCACAGGCGACCTCTTTCGTTCAACGGCGACTTCTTCCGGGCCAGATTTACACCATGTTGCGCCATCTCGCGCTGTCCGCCGTCCTCGCACAGGCAGACGCCGCTGGCCCCGCCATCGTTCCCGGCGTCGTTCTCAGCTGACCGCGCGGAGCCTCGGTTCGACCCTGCGACCTTCCATCAGGCCGCCCCACATGCGCGAGAGCAGACCGCCCTTCGCCGCCTCGGGCAACGCCCCGCTCGGATCGTCCGCGTACGGCTTGCGCGTCTGCATCACGTAGTCGAACCACGGGTGGGTCACGCACCAGTTGGCATTTTGATCGCGGCCCAGGTGGTGATCGACGTGCCACGGCAGGTGCTCGCGCGCCCACGCCGGGTCGAGGTGGCTCTGCTTGTGCACCTGGTAGTAGCGCCACATGCGGTACCAGACGGTGCCGGTGAAGAACGGGGCGATCGGGAAGACCGGCGCCATCGCCGCCGCGCCCAGCACCATCGCCAGCGCCTCCTTGCCCTGCGGAGACCAGGTGAAGAGGCTGCGCGTGTACTGCGGATCCACCATGTCGTTCTTGAACGCCTCGCGGTGGTGCTCGTGCCAGTGGAAGGCCCAGAAGCTCTTCCGGTTCCGTCCCAGGCCGTGCAGCCAGTACTTATGAATGACCCACTCCCCGGCGTTCGACGCGGCGAGACCCAGCGGGATGCCCAGCATGTGCGTGCTCCTTGGCGTACGTGACTGGAGCTACACTGACCGAACGGTCATTTCATTTCAAGGGCGGGTCGGCAGTTCCTGGAAGGCGCGGGCGAGGCGGAGCACGGCCCCGAAGTCGGCCCCCAGGGCGCGCGCGGCGGCGACGTTGATCAGCGGCTGCGGCTTGCCTTTGGAGAGCCCCACACCGAGCGTCGCACCGTCGCGCACCGAGGCTTCGTCGAAGGCACAAACGTAGAGCTTCTGGCTGCGCGCTTTCTCCAGCGCCACCTTGAGCGCTTCGGGGGGGAAGTCGGCGTGCAGCAACACTGCGGCGCATTTCTTCGGGTCGAGCTCTGCCAGCGGGGTGGCGAGGAAGCGGAGCGGGCGCTCCTTGATCGCCTTGACGTCGAGCCCGAGGGCGACGGCGACGAGCGCGGCGGCCTTCGACTCCTGGCCCGGGGCGTACGGAACCTGCACCACGAAGTCCCCGGTGCCGTGGGTGGGGAACGCCGCGTCGTAGCTGACGACCTTGAGCATCACCATCAGCCCGAGGGCGGCGGGCACCTGGTCCTCGGCGTGGGCCCCGGTGGCGAGGAGCAGGGCGAGGGCGACGGGGGCTCTCACTTGAGGAACTCCAGCGCGTAGCTCAGGCGCAGGAAGTATTCGCGGCCCCGACCCGGCATCGGGGCCATGCCGCCGTCATACGGCTGGAGGTAGACGACGTTCGCGTCGAGCACGTTGCCCACCCCGAGTTGGGCCGAGAGCCCCTGCACACCCAGCGAGTCGACGCCGAGCCAGGCGGTGATCAACAGCGCCTCGCCCACCCACCCCACCAGGCCGGTGCCGTCGAGCAGGTCGGAGGCCGAGGTGAAGCCGTAGCGATCGCCCAGCAGCATCGCGCTGCCGCCGGCAGAGAAGTACTTGTTCATCACCAGCTTCCCCGAGAGCGTGACCTTGGAGGTCGGCATGCCCAGCAGCGTGGGCGTCGCGCGGCCGTCGGGGCGGAGGTAGGTGTCGACGTCCTGCGCTACGACCGGCACGGCGAGCGAGTACGAGACGTTGAGGTGGCCGCGGCTGCCGCGCAGCTTGAGGAAGGCCTCGGCGCCCGCCGTCGAGAGCGCCCCCGCGTTGCGGTAGGTCTCGAAGTTGGTCGCCGCGTCGTAGCCGTAGGTGATCGGCGCGACGAGCAGCGTGTAGAAGCCGTTGACGCTCAGGAAGCCGATGTCGCCGAGCGTGACGCCCACCTCGGCCTCGGCGACGTGGGTGCGCTCGGCCTTGAGGGTCGGCCCGAGGTTCAGGTTCTCGATGCCCGGGCTGCGGAAGGCGCCGCCGTAGAGCAGCTTCACGTTGACGCGCTCGAACTGCCGGGTGAGCGCGACGCGCGGCGCGACGTTGACCCCCACCCTGGAGTGCCACTCCAGCCGGCCTCCGACGGTGACGTTGACCACGTGGGTGTCGAGCTGTGCCTGTGCCCACGCGGCGACGGTGCCGTAGCTGACCTGGGTCGCCTCGCCGAAGAGCGACTGGGTGGCGAGCAGCCGCGGGTTGTTGAGCCACGCGTGGTCCACGAAGCCCTCGAGCCCGCCGCTGACGGTGAGCGCGTCGGTGGCCAGCCACTGGGCGCCCAGGCCGACGAGCACCCGCATCGCGCTCTTGTCGTAGAAGAGCGGGCCGTCGGCGTTGAGGTTCTGCCACGGCAGGTGGAGCCGCGCGTTGAGCCGGGGGCGGAGCGTCACCGTGTCCGAGAGCTTCAGCTCGGAGGCGACGTCGGCGAGCATGGTGCGGAAGCGGATCTGCTCGCCGGCCTGCGCCACCGAGCCGTAGCCCTGCGTCGCGCCGACGCGCTGGTCGTCGTACATCAGGCGCGCCTTGAGCCCCTTCCAGGTGACGCCCGCGGTGACGAAGAGCGGGTCGAGCGCTTCGTTCGCCAGCGACGCACTGCCGCCCGAGAAGTCGTCGAAGGTGCGCCGCGTGCGCCGGCCCTGGCGCCGACGGCGTGCAGGCTCCACTCCAGCGAGTTCACCTCGTGCTTGCCGCCCACCGAAGCGCCGAGCGACCAGTCGTGGAAGCCCGTCTCGCCCTGTGCGTAGCGCCCGGAGATCGCGCCGCCCTGGAGGTCCTTGCCGCTGCGGGTGATGACGTTGACCACCGCCAGCTCCGCGGAGCCGCCGTAGAGCGCCGAGCCCGGCCCGCGGATGATCTCCACCCGCTCGATCTGCGAGACGAGCACGTGATGACCGAACTGGGTGGTGGTGTAGAGGAGCTCGTTGATCTCCTGGCCGTCGAGCATCAACAACACCTTGCCCTCGTGGCCCCACAGCCCGCGGAAGCCGACGCCCACCACGCCCTCGACGTCCTGGTGGAACGAGAAGCCCGGTACGAGCTGCAGCACCTCGAGCAGGTCGCGCGCCCCCGAGGCGAGCACCTCTTCGCGGGTGACCACCAACAGCACGCTGGCCGCCTCGCGGGACGAGCGCGCGTCCTTCGTCACCTCGACCGGCGTATCGAGCAGCGACTCGAGGGAGAGGTCGCTGACATCCGCCACCTGGGCCAGCGCGAGCGCTGGCAGCAGCCCCACCACCGCAAGAAATCGCATGAGAAATGGGTGCTTAGCGCAGGTGTCGGAACCTTCGGTGCCAGATCTGGGGAGGGTGTCACCTTCGTGTTCACCTCCACCCACCTGCGCGGGGTCACCCCTGAGCCCATGCGCGCCCTCCTCTTTCTCCTGCTGCTCTCCGTCGCGTCGGCCTGTTCGTCGTCCGGCCCGACTCCGAAGTGTTCCACCGCGACCTGCACCGGGTGCTGTGACGCGAGCGGTGCGTGCCTCGCGGGAAACTCGGAGAACGGCTGTGGCTCCAGCGGGCTGGTCTGCGTGCAGTGTGGCGCAGACACCTTCTGCAACGTGGGCTTCTGCGTGCCGCGGGGCAGCAACGTCGGCGGCGGGGGTGGCGCGAGCAGCGGAGGGGGTGGCGGCGCGACGGGCGGCGGTGGCGGGAGTTCGACGGGCTGTGGACCACAGACCTGCGCGGGGTGTTGCAGCAGCGGGGTGTGTCAGCCTGGCAACCTCCCGTCGGCGTGCGGCAGCGCCGGCCAGGCCTGCGCGCCGTGTGCGAGCGGGAGCTGCACCAACAACCAGTGCGCGGGCAGCACGTGCTCGCCTTCCAACTGCCAGGGCTGCTGCAACGGCAACCGCTGTGAGACCGGCCTGTCGCCCGCGACCTGTGGCGCGCGCGGCCTGCAGTGCACCGAGTGCGGGAGCGGACAGGCGTGCGGCAACGGACAGTGCACCACCGCTTCGACCTGCAACGCCACCACGTGCCCCGACGGGTGCTGCCAGGGCAACGTGTGCCAGCCGGGCGCCTCCACCTCGGCGTGCGGCGCCGCGGGCGGCGCGTGTACGGCGTGCGGCGGTGGGCAGACCTGCAGCACCGGTCGCTGCGTGACGCCGTCGACCTGCAACGCGACGACGTGTCCCGACGGGTGCTGCCAGGGCAACGTGTGCCAGCCGGGGAACGCGACGGCTGCGTGCGGCGCGAGCGGGAATGCCTGCAATACGTGTTCGACGAACCAGGCCTGCACGGCCGGCCAGTGCGTCACCCCGTCGACCTGCAACGCGACGACGTGTCCCGGCGGATGCTGCCAGGGCAACGTGTGCCAGCCGGGGACCTCGACGGCGGCGTGTGGCGCGGGCGGGAATGCGTGCGGCGCGTGCTCGACGAACCAGGCCTGCACCGCGGGCCAATGCGCCTTCGCGTGTAACGCCACCACCTGCCCCACGGGGTGCTGCCAGGGCAACGTGTGCCAGGCGGGAACGGCGGGCGCAGCGTGTGGCGCCGGGGGCAACGCGTGCGCGACGTGCAGCGGGAGCCAGGCGTGCAACGGCACGCTGTGCGCGGCGACGTGCAACGCCACGACCTGCCCTACCGGCTGCTGCCAGGGCGACGTGTGCGTGGGAGGCACCGCGGCCTCGGCGTGCGGCAACGGCGGCGCCGCGTGCGTGGTGTGCGCGGGGAGCCAGTCGTGCAGCAGCGGCAACTGCACCAGCGGAGGCCTGCCCGGAGACGGCTGCGACACCGCGCCCCTGCTCTCGCTCCCGGCCTCGGTGACGCACGCGTTGACCGGCTACGCGAACGACTTCACCTCGGGCACGGCGAACGGGTGCCGGGGCACGCAGGGCATCGATCGCATGTACCGCGTGTCGGTGCCGGCCGGCCTGCGGCTCACCGTGGTGGTGACGCCCTCGGCGACGACCTTCGACCCGACGGTGAGCCTGGTGGCGGGCGCGGCCTCGGCGTGCGTGGGGACGAGCGCCGTCTGCGCCGCCTCGAGCGACACGGGGAACGCCGGCGACCCCGAGACGGTGACGTGGACCAACACCGGCACGAGCTCAGCCACGGTGTACGTGGTGGTGGAGGACTACAGCGCGACGGGGACCAGCGGCGCGTACACCCTGCAGGCCAGCGTCGCAGCGCCGACCGCCGGAGAGAGCTGTGGCGTGCCGGTGCCGGCGAGCAGCGGGGTGTCGGTGAGCCGCACGCCGTCGACCTTCCTCAACGACTACGAGGGCGCGGGCACCGGCTGCTTCACGCCCTCGACGGGCCCGGACTTCGTGCTCTCGTACACCGTGCCCACCAACCGCAGCCTGACGGTGACCGCCACGCCGGCGTCGGGCCTCGACGTGTCGCTCAACTTCGCGACCAGTGTCGGCGCGTGCACCGCGCGGAGCTGCGTGGCGGGCGCCAACACCGGCGCGGCGGGGGCGAGCGAGACCATCGGGTGGAACAACACCAGCGGCCAGGCGATGACGGTCTACGTGATCGTCGATACGGGCACGGGGCCGGTCGGCGCGGTGACGGTGCTCGGGACCGAGGGGGCGATCCTCGGGTGTGGCGCGACGACCTGCCCCAACGGGTGCTGTTCCGCCGGCCAGTGCGTGACGGGCTCCGGCAACTCAGCGTGCGGTACCGGGGGTTCGACCTGCGCGACGTGCCAGTCACCGGCGCAGTGCAACGCGAGCCAGGCCTGCAGCGCGGCGGATCTGCCGACCGGCGCGTCGTGCTCGACGAGCACGCAATGCTACCAGCCCCTCCTCGGCACCGCGGAGTGCCGCACCTCGTGGCCGGGCGGCTACTGCACGGGGACCTGCCTGCTGACTGAGCAGGTGTGTGGCGGGTTCCTCGGGTTGTCGACCGGGTGGTGCACGCCGCAGGGCTCGTGCCTCGAGGACTGCGCGAATGCCGGGACCGGGCAGTCGACGTGCCGCTCGGGGTACCTGTGCGACTACAGCAATGGCGTCGGGAGCCAGGGCGTGTGCGTGCCCCGGTGCCAGCAGGTGTCGTGCGCCAGCGGGACGTGCAACGCCGCCGGCTACTGCCGGTGACGGAAAGGCAGAACGCCACGCAGTGTCACTCCCGGTTTCGCCCGCTGCCGGACGCTGGCGACTTCGCGATGCGCAACGTGCTGTTGGTGAGGGAGGCGGCGCTCGATCGGCGACGCGGACACTGACGACGACCTCTGAGCCGCTCACCGTCGCGGCCATCGCGACGGCTGGGCCTCGATGTCGCACCAGATGGCTCAGGCTCTGAGGAAAAACCCGAGCGACAGGGGCCGCGGAACGGCCGCGCATGAAGCCGCGCGGCCATTCCGCGGGCGACCAGTCACCGACCCACCTGCCGAACGAAATCGATCACGCCGCCGCTGGCCTCG
>JBBRUE010000174.1:0-10098 GCA_038248085.1 Myxococcales bacterium
CACCGTCGCGTCGCGCACGCAGAGACCAAGGCTGCACTCGGGGCTGGTCGACGTGATGCGGCCCCCATCGGACACCAACGCGGCAGCCTCCCCCTCGGTGAAAGGGCGCGAAGCCCGCACCTCGCAGGGGTCGTCCGTCGACGAACAGCCCGCGAAGAGCACGAGGACCAGCATCTTCATCTTCATCACCACGTGAGTGGCGTGCTGCGCGGACTTCCGTTGCGCGGTAGGAGTCGCGCCATGCCCCACGCCCACGAGGCCATCGCGCAGGCCTGGCTCGACGCCTTCAATGCCGGTGACGTGCCGAAGCTGGTCTCGCTGTACGCCGAAGACTGCACGCACACCTCGCCGAAGCTCCGCACGCTGCACCCCGAGACGGGCGGGAAGATCGTCGGCCGTGCGGCGCTGACCACGTGGTGGGCCGACGCGCTCGAGCGCCTGCCGGGGCTGCGCTACGAGAAGACGACGATCACCGCGAACGACGACCGCGTGTTCCTCGAGTATCTGCGCCACGCCCCCGACGGTTCGCCGATGCCGATCGCCGAGGTGTTCGACCTCCGCGCCGGGAAGATCGCCGCTTCGCGCGTGTACCACGGCTGATCACGTGAACCGCTCGCTCCTCTTCTTCACCGTGCTGGTCATCGCCACCTGTGGGCTCATCTACGAGCTCATCGTCGGCACGCTCGCCAGCTACCTGCTCGGCGACAGCATCACGCAGTTCTCGACGGTCATTGGCGTGTACCTCTTCGCGCTGGGCATCGGCGCGTGGCTCTCGGGGTTCATCGACAAGGGCGTCCCCCAGCGCTTCGTGGAGATCGAGTTGGCGGTGGCGCTCTGCGGCGGCATCTCCGCGCCCTTCCTCTTCGCCACCTTCGCGGCCGGCGCCAACTTCCGCGTCGCGCTCTACGGGCTGGTGCTGGTCATCGGCACCCTGGTGGGCCTCGAGATCCCGCTGTTGATGCGGATCATGAAGGAACAGCTCCAGTTCAAGGATCTCGTGTCCCGGGTGTTGACCTTCGACTACCTGGGCAGCCTCTTCGCCTCGTTGCTCTTCCCCATCGTGCTGGTGCCGCACCTCGGGCTGGTGCGCACCTCGCTGGTCTTCGGGCTGATCAACGCGCTGGTCGGGCTGTGGAGCACCTGGATGCTCGCGCCGGTGCTCGGCTCGGTGACGCGCTTGCGGGTGAAGGCGATCATCGTCTCGGTGGTGCTGGTGATCGGCGTGGCGCTGGGCGACACGATGACCTCGCTCTTCGAGGAGCAGCTCTACAACGACGAGGTCGTCCACGCGCAGTCGACGCCGTACCAGCGCATCGTGGTGACGCGCAGCCACCGCGGCTTCTCGTTGTTCCTCAATGGCAACCTGCAGTTCTCGTCCATCGACGAGTACCGGTACCACGAGGGCCTGGTGCACCCGGTGTTCCAGGTGGCAGCCCGGCGCGGCGAGGTGCTCATTCTCGGGGGCGGGGACGGGCTCGCGGCGCGCGAAGTGCTCCGCTACGGCGACGAGGTGAAGCACGTCACCCTGGTCGACCTCGACGGCGCGATGACCAAGCTGGCCCTCAGTGCCCCGGAGCTGGCGGCGCTCAACGGCCGCTCGCTGGCCGACCCCAGGCTGCGGGTCATCAACGACGACGCCATGCAGTGGCTGGCCCAGACGGAGGAACGTTTCGACGTGGTGATCGTCGACTTCCCCGACCCCAACAATTTCTCGCTGGGCAAGCTGTACACCACGCGGTTCTACGAGCTGCTCAAGCGCCACCTGGCCGAGGGCGGGGTCACCGTCATCCAGTCGACGTCGCCCATCTTCGCGCGCCAGAGCTACTGGTGCATCGACACCACGCTGCAGGCGGCGGGCCTGGCGACGCGGCCGTACCACGTGTGGGTCCCGAGCTTCGGCGAGTGGGGCTACGTGCTGGCGAGCGCGCGCGCCGACTCGCTCGAGCCGCAGCACCCGCTCCCCGAGGGGCTCCGGTTCCTCAGCGAAGACACCATGCCCACGCTCTTCCAGTTCCCCAAGGACATGGCCCGCGTGCCGGCCGAGGTGAACCGGCTCAACAACCAGGTGCTGGTGCACTACTACGAAGAAGAGTGGCGCCGCTGGAACTGACCGCACCGCAGGTGACGGTGTGCGACAAAGCCCGCAAAAGCACAGAGGCAGACTGGAAAAAGGTGCTCTCACTGCTTCAAGAGAAGAAAAAGCAGGTCAGTCCGTGTCGGGCCCTGTGTGTATCGGCTGATCCGACACAACCCGACATCCGTTTTCGCGATACTCGAGAAACGTTTTGAATTCCTGAAGGGGAAAAACACATGGCTCGCATCGACTCCGGCTCTTCCAGCTCCGCGACGTTCGCCGCTGCAAAACAAGCTGCTGCTGCTGCCGCCAAGCAGGCCGCTGCCGCCGCTGCGAAGCAGGCTGCTGCTGCTGCCGCCAAGAAGGCCGCTGCCGACGCCGCGAAGAAGAAGGCCGCGGAGGCGAGCAAGCGCAAGGACGGCTTCGAGGCGAAGAAGCACCTCGGCAAGCTCGACAAGAACTACGAGGGCGGCAAGTCGGGCGACCTGGGCAAGCTCGCCAACGGCAAGGGCACCTCGAAGCTCAACAAGGACGGCTCGACCACCACCTCGCTCGAGCAGTCCAAGAAGGGCACGACGACCAAGCAGGACCTCACCACGTCCCGGAACAAGTACACCGGCCAGACGAAGCTGAAGTTCGAGTCGACGTCGAAGACCCAGACCTCGGCGACGAACTCCCGCGAGACCAAGCACAAGTTCGACGCCCAGACCGACCTGCTCCGCCGCACGACCTCGACGCAGTCCAAGGAGGTCACCCTCAAGAAGGGTCAGACCACCACCGTCGACAGCCGCAGCACGGCGACCGATCAGTACGGCAACAAGAAGGTCACCACCGGCAACTCGAAGGCCGTCGAGCACGGCAACACCACGAAGACCGACGGGCACTCGACGACCAAGGGCGCCTTCAACACCAAGCAGACGGTCCACGAGACGAAGACCGAGGTGAAGGACGGCAAGCTCACCACCACCACCACCTCCAAGGACACCAAGGGCACCGACTTCGCGCTGAGCCACAGCACTGGCTTCGCCGACGGGAAGTTCACCCTCAAGGACTCCGCCGACTGGAAGAAGAACTCCTTCAACAAGGAGACCGGCAAGGAGAAGGAGTGGAAGCTCAAGGACGTGCCCACCCCGGACGGCGGCTTCACCCAGCAGAAGACCACCGGCGTGCAGGGCGGCCTGGACAAGGCGCAGAAGGTCGGTGACCTCCTCGGCGCGGCGGGCCTGAAGAAGGAGTGGAAGGGCGCGGCGTGGGACACCTCCAAGCTCAAGGAACTCGAGGCCGAGAAGGTCAGCTTCGCCGGTTCGAAGGTCGGCACCGTCGGCTCGTCGTCGATCAGCGTGGGCGCCAACGGCGTCGACGCGAAGTTCAAGCGCGAGGCGAGCGCGGGCCTGTACGCCCAGCACAACGACTCGATCGAGGGTACGCACGGCAAGGCGAGCTACCAGGCCGGCGCGAAGCTCGAGGCGAAGGCGACGTTCGATGCGACGGGCAAGCTGAACGCCAACGGCCTCGACGTGGGGCTCAACGCAAAGGTCGGCGTCTCGGCGGAAGCGTCGATCAAGGGCGCGGTCGAGAGCAAGCCGGTGAAGTTCGCGGGCGCCGAGCTCAAGGTCGGCGCCGAGGGCACGGCGAAGGTCGTGGCCGAGGCCGAGGCGCACGCCACCGGCACGGTGAAGGTGACCCGCAACCCGCCCACGGCGATCGCCACGGGCAGCGTGGGGGCGTCGGCCGTCGTCAAGGCGGAGGCCGAGGTGAAGGTCTCGGCGGGCCCGTTCGCGGTGAAGGCGACCGGGTACGCCAGCGCCGGGGCGGAGGCGAAGGCCTCGGGCACCATCGGGTACCAGGACGGCAAGCTGAAGATCGGCGGCTCCCTCGGCGCGGCGCTCGGCGTCGGTCTCGGCGGCTCGGTCAACATCGAGGTCGACGTGAAGCAGATCGGCGAGATGGCCAAGCACGAGGCCATGGCGATCGGCGACCAGAACCACGACGGCAAGCTCGGCCTCGACGACGTGGCGGCCGGCGCGAAGAACCTGAAGAATGCGGCGGTGAACACGGTTTCCAACGCGGCGAAGACCGTGCGCTCGTGGCTGCCCTGGTGAGCTGAGTTCGAGTCGACGAACGTTCGAGCCTCGGAGGAGACTCCGGGGCTTTTTCGTGCCCATCGTCGCGGCTGATTCCGGTTCTCGTCTTCGCCGTTCAACTGCGTCACACTTCGAGGCCGCATGGCACAGACCGAACTGTTTCGTCAGGGGCTCGTGGAGCTCAAGGCTGGGCGTTTCGCAGAAGCGAAGCGCCTGTTCTCCGAGAACGAAGAGAAGACCGGCACGACGGCGGAGACGAAGGACCTGGTGCGCCAGGCCGACGCCAACCTCGCGGCAGGCAGGCTCGACGTCGCGGCGCAGCAGCTCAACACCGCGCTCGAGCGGAACCCCACCATCCCCGAGGTGTACGTGGGCCTGGCGCGCATCGCGCTCTTCACCGGGCAGCTCGCCGACGCCCGCACCCACGCGATGGCCGCGGTGAAGGTCGGCCCCCAGCTCCCGATGGGGTGGACGATGCTGGGGCTGGTGCACGAGGCCGAGGGCGACGTGCGTGGCGCGCTGCCCAACCTCGAGAAGGGCGCGCAGTTCGGCCAGAACGTCTTCCTGTGCCAGTACAACTACGGCCGCCTGCTCACCAGTGAGGGCCGGGCCGGCGAGGGCATTCCCTTCCTCATCAAGGCGACGGAGCTCGAACCGAAGAACCCCGACGGCTTCATCGCGCTCGGGCTCGCGCTGCGGCAGCTCAAGCAATACGAGAAGGCGCTGGCGACGCTCGAGAAGGCGAAGGACGTCGCGCCGAAGAACCCCGACGCCTGGGCCACGCTGGCCGACGTGCTCTTCGAGGTGAAGGAGTTCAAGGCGGCGCGCACCATCCTCGACAAGGGGCTGGCGGCGGTGGGCGACCACCCCGCGCTCCTCGAGAAGGCGACCGCCTGCGCGATGATGCTCAAGGACCCCGAGGGGGCGGTGGCGTACGTCGAGCGTGAGCTCAAGGTGGTCCCCAACCACGAGCAGGGCTGGCTCAACCTCGCCCACCTCTCGTTGTTGACCGAGAACTTCGATCGCAGCGAGCAGGCGGCGCGCGAGCTCCTCAAGCGGAACCCGAAGAACTGGGAAGCCTGGTTCCACCTCGGCAACCTCTTCGACGCGGTCCCCGATGAGGCGAAGGCCGAGGACGCCTACCGCAAGGCGCTGGCCATCGAGCCGGGCAACTGGAAGGTGCTGATGAACCTCGCCACGGCGCTGGTGCAGACCCAGGCGGCGCCCAAGCACCAGGAGGCGAAGACCCTGTTGCTCAAGGCGAAGGTCCTGGCTCCGGCCGGCGAGTGGCGCGTGCACTACAACCTCGCGCTGGCGCACGTGCGGCTGGGCGAAGTGAAGGACGCGCTCGCGCTGGCGAGGGAGATTCAGCAGAAGGCGCCGGCGACCGACCCGATGGTGGCCGAGGCGAAGAAGCTCGAGTCGAACCTGCTCGAGAAGAACTGACTCGCACCGCGTCGGCTGCCGATCGGCGCTCGACCCGCGCCGGAGTGGTGCGACACTGCGCGCCATGCTCAGAAGGACGACCGACCCCGAGGTGTCAACCGTGCTGCGCGCGATGAGGGCTGCCGGCCACCTGTGGGCGCAGCGCTTCAAGATCGATCGCCTCACCGGCGCGATCGCCATTCTCGCCGAGCACTGATGCTCTCGCGCCGGGACGTCATCGTCAGCTTCCTCGGAGTCGCCGCGCTCCAGTCGTGTCGAAGGCGCCCCGTCGCTCCCGAGGTGCCGGGTGCGCTGGTCGATCGTGTTCACGAGATCGGCCACCTCCTGCGGGGGCCTCCACCGCCGTTGGCCAACGAAGACACGGCACGTGTCGACTGCCTCGTCGTCGGCGCAGGAGCCGCGGGGCTCTCGGCAGCGTGGCGCCTGCGCGGCGCGGGGCTCCAGTCGCGGTTGGTGGTGGAGGTCGACACCGTCGCTGGCGGCACCGCGCAGAGCGGGAGGAACGAGGTCTCGGCATTCCCCTGGGGAGCGCACTACCTGCCGGCGCCGCTGACGAACGAGGGACCAGTCCCGCGGTTGCTGCGCGAGCTCGGGGTGGTCACCGGCGTCGACGCGACCGGCGCGCCCTCGTTCGCCGAGGAGGCGCTGATCTCCGAGCCCGAGGAGCGGATCTTCTTCAAGGGCAGTTGGTACGAGGGGCTGTACCTCCGCGCGGGGGCGAGCGCCGAAGACCTCGCGCAGCTCCAGCGCTTCCAGGCGGTCACGAAGGAGCTCGCCTCGGCGCGCGACGGCAAGGGCCGCAAGGCGTTCGCCGTGCCCATCGAGACGGGCAGTGACGACGCCGAGTGGACACAGCTCGACGCGCTGAGCATGGCCGACTGGCTCGCGCGCGAAGACTTCACCTCGCCGCGGCTGAAGTGGCTGGTCGACTACGCCTGCCGCGATGACTACGGCGCGACGGCCCAGCACGTCAGCGCGTGGGCCGGCCTCTGGTACTTCTGCGCAAGGCAAACCGGCGAAGAGAAGAACGACGGCTACCTCTCCTGGCCCGAAGGCAACGGGAAGCTGATCAGCCAGCTGGTGAAGAGCCTCGGCGCCGAGCGGCTGCGCAAAGACGTGTTGATCCACACCGTCACCCCATTCGAGGGCGGGTGGCATGCGCACGGCCTCGACGCGAAGACGAAGGCGCCGGTGCGCTACCTCGCGAGGCAGGTCGTGCTCGCGGCGCCCCGGCACGTCGCGGGGCACGTGGTGGCGCCGTGGCGAACGGAACGGCCCGCGTTCCTCGACGCCTTCACCGCGGGCCCCTGGGTGGTGGCGAACCTCACGCTGTCCGAGCGCCCACGCGGCCGCGGCTTCCCCCTGGCGTGGGACAACGTGCTCTACGACTCGAAGTCGCTGGGCTACGTCATGGCCACCCACCAGTCGCCGCGGGCCAACACCGTCGGGCCGACCGTAGCCACCTGGTACTACCCGCTGGTCGAAGGCGACGTGAAGGCCGAGCGCGAGCGCCTGTTGAAGACCACCTACGAGGACTGGCGGTCGATCATCCTCGCGGACCTGATGCCGGCGCACGTCGGCCTCGAGTCGCAGGTGCAGCGCATCGAGGTGATGCGCTGGGGCCACGCGATGGTGCGGCCGGTGCCGGGCTTCATGTGGGGCGAGGCGCGGCGCAAGGCGCAAGCGCCGCTCCAGGGCTCGCTGCACTTCGCGCACACCGACCTCGGCGGGCTGGCGTTGTTCGAAGAAGCGAACTGGCACGGCGTGCGGGCGGCCGAGGCGGTGCTCGCCGGGCTGGGGCAGCCCTCGACCTCGTGGCTGTGACGGCTACTGCTCGGCCGTGCGCGGCGCTTCGCCCTCGAAGATGACCCCGACGCGGTTGAGGACCTTGCCGAACGACGGCATGTCGAGCTCGGCCAGCGCGGTGCGGGTGACGACGAGGTTCGGGTTCCGGCGGGCGGCGTGCTGCGGCGGGAGCGCGTCGAGCTCGGCCACCGAGAAGGAGCGCTCAGTGGACTGGCGGCGGACGAAGGTGCCGCGCTTGAAGAACGCGGGGTAGTCGTTCCAGTTCACGCCCTTCTGGAAGAGCAGCTCGTGCATCTGCGCGTTGTCGCGGTCGACGATCTCGGCGTGCGAGTAGTGCGCGCGCGCGGCCATGCTGACGGAGTTCTTGGTCGCGTCGAGCTCGCGCCAGAGGAAGACGTTGGCGGCTTCGTCGCGGTTGGGAACGGCCCACACCCGGCAGTCGAAGAGCGCCGGGACGCCCGCCTTCTCGGGGAGGGCCGCGGCGAGGTTCGAGTTGAAGTACGCGGTGGTCATCGACGCGAGGATCGAGGTCAGCTTCTGGACGCGGCGGTCGAGGAAGGACTGCGCCTTCGGGTCGTCGTCGTGCCACACGAGGCTGATCTCGTCGGACTGGGTGTAGCCGACGAGCGCGACGGTCTCTTCGACGAGGTGCATCGCGGTGTCGATCATCAGGCGCGAGAGGCGCGGGTCGAAGGGCCGGGCGAGGCCCTCGGTGAAGCGGGAGAAGCGCTTGCCGTCGATGCGCGCGCAGATGGGGAGCCGGGGCATCAGACGGTGACCCGCCTCGGCCATCTCGTACTCCTTCATCCGGTTGCCGAGATCGTCCTTCATGCGCGCTCCGTGGGGTGGTCGTTCGCTACTATCACGTCGTGAATCGGTCTAACCGCGAGGCTTGTGACGGCACCGCCGATGGCCCCTGACCGCGTCTTCCTCGACGCCAACGTGATCTTCTCGGCCGCGCTGGGTGGCGAGAGCTTCACCGCGTTGTGGGATGCGCTGCGGCGCGGGGTGATCACCGTGTGCACCAGCCCACAGTGCATCGACGAGGCGCGCCGCAACGTCACGCGCAAGCGGCCGGCGGCGGTGGCTCGCCTCGAGGCGACGTTTCTCGACGTGGTGCTGGTCGCCGCACCGGGGCGGATGGTCGGCTGGGCTGAGGCGAAGCTGCCCGAGGACGACGGGTGGGTGCTCGCGGGCGCGGTCGAGGGGGGCGCGCAGGTGCTCCTCACGGGCAACACGAAACACTTCGGGTGGATGATGACGCGCGACGACCTTCCGATTCGCGTGCGCACGGTGCGCGCCTATCTCGACGAGCTCACCGCGCAGGGTCGGCTGCAGGCCGGCCCCGACGCGCCAGGCGTGCTGCCCCGCTAGGGCCCGCAACAGGGCGGCGAGTCGGAGGCGACGTCTCCGGCTGCGGCTCACGTGTACGAGCCGAAAGGGCGACGGCGTGCAGGGGCTCGCTAGAATCATCGCATGCGCTGGTTCGACGCCCCGCCATGCACGCAACTCGACGTGAAGGAGACGTCGCCCGGGCGTCTGTTCTGTACCGGGCCCAGCGCGGGGACCCGCGTCGCCGGGGGCGCGACCGCGGCTTTCGGGAGCGTGTTCGCCGGCGTGGGGCTGCGCTTTCTGCGGCTGCCGATCCCGGCGCCGTTCAAGCTGATCCCCCTCGCCTTCGCGGCCATCGGGGGCGGCGTCGCGGCGCTGGGCGCTACCGCGGCCTTCTCTTCGTGCTCGCTCGAGGTGACCCGCGCAGCCCTGACGCTGAAGTGGAAAGTGCCCGGACTCGGCGAACACTCGCTGGTCCTCGCCGCAGCCGACGTGGAGGGGTTCGAGGTCACGACGCACGCGCGCGCGTCGTCGAGCGACTTCGGCGATCGTCACGAGGTGGTCGAGTACCGGCTGGTGGCGGTGACGAAGAACGGCCGCGCGCTGCCCTTCGAGTCGTTCGGCACCCGTACCCAGGCGGAGCTCCGGCGAAGAACGGTGACCCTGCTGCTCCTCGCCCGATGAGAGACTCCGTTGCCTTGCGCGTGGGGCGGGCGTAGGCGTCAGGGTGTGCGGTACCTCTTCGTGCTCCTCGCGTTGTCCGGCTGCAATCTGATCAAGGGCCCTCCGCGGGACCACGAGTGCAGGGCCACGCTGCGCTCGATCATCGGGCTTCAGAACGCCTTCTACTCCGAGCGCCAGAAGTACTCGATTCACCCGGTGGAGATCGGCTTCGCGCCCGCGCAGGGCAACCGCTACCTCTACCTCTTCGCGCCCGAGGGGCCGCTCACCCGCCGCGACGAGGTGCCCTCCCCACCGCTCAGCGAGTCGGTCGGCTACGGCCCCGACACCAGGAAGCGGGGCGTGCTGCTCGAGGACCTGCTGACGAAGCTTCCTCCCGAGCTGCGCGCGCTCACCGGCCTCGAGGGCACCTGCCCCGACTGCAACGTGGGCATCGTGTGCATCGGAAACCTCGACGACGACGAGGCCGTCGACGTGTGGAGCATCTCGACGAAGGACCGCCCCGAGGCGGCCCGGGGAACCCCGATTCACCACCTCAAGGACCTGTGAAGAAGATCCTCCTCGCGTTGCTGCTGACGGCTGGTTGCACGAAGGCGCCTTCCGCTCCGGCCGTCTTCGATGCCGGGCCCCCTCCCGACGACTGCACGTTCGCGACGGTGTTGACGCCCGGCGTCC
>JBBRUE010000175.1:0-10053 GCA_038248085.1 Myxococcales bacterium
CTTCTCGAGGCAACGCCGAATGACCCGCCCCGCCGGCGATGATGCGGGTCATTCGGCGTTGCCTCGAGAAGGACCCCGAGCAGCGCTTTCAGCAGGCCCGCGATCTCGTGTTCGCGCTGGAGGCGGTCAGCGAAGGCTCCGGGCAGACGGTCGTCGCCGCGGTCGATGGGGGGCCGAAGTCGCGCTGGCCGCGCGTGGGGTTGATCGGCATCGGCATCGGCGCCGGCCTGCTGCTGGGGGTGGTGGCGACCGGGCGTCCCGACGCACCGACACCCGCGCTGCCGGCGCCGGTCGTCGTGGTGGCGTCCGCCCCGAAGCCCGCGGTGGCGAGGCGGGTCAGCTTCCGCAACGGGACCATCCTCAACGCGCGCTTCACCGCCGACGGGCGCGGGGTCGCCTACGCCGGGGCCTTCGAGAACACCCCCGCGCGCGTGTACTCGGGCGTACTCGACGGCGCACAGCTCCGGTCTGCCAGCGGGCCCGGCATGATGCTCTTCGACGTGTCCGACAAGGACGACCTCGCGCTCGGCGGCGCCTGGGAGGAAGGGGCGAGCAAGGGCGGGCTGGTGCTCTCGCGCGGCTCGCTCGCTGGCGGCACGCCGCGCCCCCTGTCGGAGGGCGTGTTGTGGGCCGACTTCGGGCCCCGCGAGGCGATGGTGCTCACGCGCTTCGCCGACTCGAGGTGGAGGATCGAGTTCCCACCGGGCCAGGTGCTGGTGACCGCCACCCATCAGCTGAACCAGGCGCGGTTGTCGCCCGACGCCACGATGATCGCCTTCGTGCGGCACCCCGTGCTCGGTGACGATCGCGGCCGGGTGGAGATCATCGATCTCGCCGGCAAGTCGCTGGCGACGTCGGCCTCGGCCTGGACGCTCGACGGCCTGGCCTGGAGTCCCACCGGGAAAGAGGTGTGGTTCTCGGCTGGCTACGACGACGTGGCGCGGCAGATCCACGCGCTGGCGCTTGATGGGACCCAGCGCCTCGTCTACAGCGGGCCCGGGAGCATCCACCTGTTCGACGTCGACCCGAAGGGCCGGGTGCTGGCGGCGACCGGCATCACCCGCTCCCGCATGTTCGGCAAGGTGGCCGGCGACACGCGCGAGCGCTCGCTGAGCTGGCTCGACGGCTCGATGCCGCTCGACCTGTCTGCCGACGGCGAGGCGCTCCTCTTCCTCGAGGGCTTCGGGCCCGCGGGCACCGAGGTGCAGACCTGGTTCCGCCGCTTCGATCAGCCTGACGACGCACCCGTGCTGCTGGGCCTGGGCTGGGGCCGCGCGCTGTCCCCCGACAAACGGTGGGCGGTGATCAGCGCCACCCCGCCGTTCAACACGCTGCGCCTGGTGCCGACGGGTGTGGGCGTGCAGCGCGATCTCCCGGCAGACGACTTCCAGGCGCTCGGCAACGTCCGCTACTTCGCCGACGGGCAGCGCATCGCCTTCAGCGCCTTCGACCGCGACAACCAGCCGCACCTCTACGTGCAGACGGTGGTGGAGGCCAACGCCGAGGCCGGGGTCGACACCGCGCCGGTGCGCGTGTCCGACGAGGGGTTCTCGCTGGCCGCGGCGCCTTCACCCGATGGCCAGTGGCTGGTCGGCTACGAGAGCGCGACCCGGCGCGCCGCCCTGGTGCCGGTGAACGGGGAAGGAGCTCCGCCGCGCCCGCTCGAGAAGCTCACCCCGGGGGATCTCCCGCTGCAGTGGTCGACCGACGGGAAGAGCCTGTGGCTGATGCGCCGGCCCAAAGCGAACGCGGAGATCGGCGTGCAGTTGCTGCGCTACGAGCTGGCCACCGGCAAGACGACCCCGATGATCACCATTCAACCCGCGGATCCCGTCGGCATGGGCCGCATCATGCAGGGCGTCGTCACCCCGGACGGCCGACACTACGTGTATACGGCCAACCAGCAGCTCGACGAGCTCTACCTGATTGAAGGAGTCCGCTGACGTGCCCAGCACCCTGACGGAAGGCCTCCGCGCCACCCGGGCGGGGAGCAAGACGGCGGCGGTCCTGTACCGCGTGTTCGATGCCGATCGCCCCGCGGGGCCCTCGGGCCGATTCTGCCTCGACGGCGTCGACGAGGTGCAGCTGGGCCGTGCCGACCAGCGGGTCTCGCTGCGCACGGACGAGGGCGGCAAGCGCACCCTGAAGCTCGGCATTCCCGATCGCTGGATGTCGGGCCAGCACGCGCGGCTCTCGCGGGTGCTGCGCACCTGGGTGCTCGAAGACACGAAGTCGAAGAACGGGCTGCGGCGCAACGGCGAGCCCACTGCGCGCGCGGAGCTGCAGGACGGTGACGTGCTCGAGCTGGGGCGCACGTTCTTCGTGGTCCGGCTCGCGGAGCCCATCGCGCCTGATCTCGAGAGCGACGCCGCGAGCCCGCCGGCGACGGGCCTGAGCACGATGTCCCCCTCGCTCGTCGCCCGCTTCTCGGAGCTGCTGACGCTCGCGCGATCGAACGTGAGCATCGCGCTGGGTGGCCCCTCGGGGAGCGGGAAGGAAGTGCTCGCCCGCGCGATCCACGCGTTGAGCGGGCGCACCGGCCCGTTCGTGGCGATCAACTGCGGGGCGCTCCCCGACGAGTTGGTGGAGTCGGAGCTGTTCGGCCACAAGAAGGGCGCGTTCTCGGGTGCGCTCGAAGATCGACCCGGTCTCATCCGGGCAGCGCACGGGGGACGTTGTTCCTCGACGAGGTAGGCGACCTGCCCCTCGAGGCGCAGCCGGCGTTGTTGCGGGTGCTCCAGGAAAAACAGGTGCTGCCTGTCGGAGGCACCACGCCGCTGCCGGTCGACCTGCGGGTGCTGTCAGCGACGCACCAGTCGCTCGAGACGCTCTCGGCGAAGGGGCTCTTCCGGGACGATCTCCGCGCGCGGCTGACCGGCTTTCAGGCGGCGCTGCCCGCGCTGGGCGAGCGGCGCGAAGATCTCGGGGTGATCGTCTCGGCGCTGATCGATCGGCTCGCCCCGCAGCGGGCGTTCTCGCTGCAGTTCGGCGTCGCGGCTGCGCGGGCGTTGTTCGCGTACGACTGGCCGCTCAACGTGCGCGAGCTGGAGAAGGCCCTCGAGGCGGCGTTGGTGCTCGCCGGCTCCGGCGTCATCGAGCTGGAGCACCTCCCGCCTTCGCTGCGCAACCCTGCCCCGGCCCGCCGGGCGCCGCTCGAGGACGACGAGGTCGACGCCGAGCGCAAGGCCGAGCTCGAGGCCTTGCTCCGGCAACACGCGGGAAACGTGTCGGCCGTCGCGCGCACGATGGGCAAGGCGCGCATGCAGATCCAGCGGTGGATGGGGCGCTACCAGCTCGACCCGCGCGACTTCCGCGGCTGATTTCGTAGGTGCAACACCTGCAACGGGTGCAACACCTGCAACACCGCGTCGCCCCGGTGTTCCAGTTCTTTGCGCCAGTGCTTACGGGTGATTGGGGACCGCTCGGCCCGGCACGCCGGCTGCTTTGCCCGGGCTCGCCATGAAGAACACGACCCTCGCCCTCTTCGCTGTCCTGGTTCTCCTCGGCTGGACCACGCTGGCCGCCGGCGTCATCGCCTCATTCGCGGGGCAAGCCGACGTCTCGCTGAAGGTCTACCGGCCGATCGAGCCACGCGGCGGGCCCGGCGCCGAGCCGGAGCGGCTCATCTCGGATGCGCCCTGCCCGCTCGATGGGAGCCCGGACGCCTCAGTCCCCTGCCCGGCGTGAGGCGTTCAGGCCCGTCGTGGGTCCTCAACCTGGGGTGCGAGCGGCACGTTGGCATCGCTCGTGAGCCCTCGAGACTCCCTTCGGGAAACGTGTCAGCTGGGTCGTCGTGCGACAAGCTCCCTCGGTGCATCGCATCCCTGAGGCAACGCCGCCACGAACCACGGCCGTCCGGACCCGGCGAAGCGCAGGAGGATCGCGCGTGGCCCCGGAGCCCTGTCGGTCGAGTCGGCCATGACGGTGTCGCGACGCCGGAAGTGGTCTCGTCTCCTGGCGGTCGTCGTCGGCCTGCTCTTGCTCGGACTGGTTGCCCTGTGGCTGCGTGACGAGCCGGCGCCGGTGGAACCACCCCCAGTCGCTCCCTCGGCGGTGACGCTGCCTGTCGTCGCTCCGCCGGTCGCCGAACCCGAGGCCCAGCGCGCGCCACCTTCGCGGACCGGGCGCGTGGTGAGGGAGCACGATCGAACGCCCATCGCCCAGGCCGAGGTGCTGGTGTTCGATGGCCCCGAGCCGACGGCGCACTTGCGCTGCGGCAAGACCCCGCTCCTGTACTGCTCCGACACCGACTCGATCCGCCGCGTGCTGCGCGGGTTGAAAGACGGCTCGCTGCGCCGCGCCCCGCCGGTGCTGGTGACGAAGTCGGGCGCCGACGGCCGCTACGAGTTCGGGCTGGGTGACGGCGCGGTCCTGACGAAGACCAGCTTCCTGCTCGCCCGCACGGCTTCCGGCTTCGGCTACGCCAGCGAAGCCGACGAGACCGAGCTCGAGGTCATCGAGGCTGCCGCACCACGCGTGCACCTGGAAGACGAGTCGGGGCGTCGGCTGGCGGACCTCGAGGTGGTGGTGTTCTCGCAAGATGACGGCGCGTTGCGCACAGTGCGCAGCGACGCCGAGGGCCACTTGCCGCTGACCGCACGCGACGCCACCGCGTGGCTCGGCCTCGAAGCACCGGGGTTCGTGCCAGCCGCGACGATGATGCTGGAGGGCGACGACGTGGCGCTGCGGCTCGTGCGACCGAGGTCGCTGCGCATCAAGACGGTGCACGACGAGCGGCCCATCGACGCCGACGTCGAGCTCCGCGTGGGCTCATTCTCGCGCCTCGTGCGCACCCAGCAGGGCGTGGCGGAGGTCGACGAGCTCGGTGACCTGCCGCTGCGGCTGGTGGCGACGGCGGGGGCGCTGACGTCGCAGGTCCGCACGCTGCACGGCGCGTATCCCCCGGAGGTGGTGCTCGAGCTCGGGAACAACGCGACGCTCGCGCTCACCGTGCTCAGGGCGGGGGCCGGTCCCACCAGGGCCGCCGTCCAACTGCATGCGCCAGAGGAGCCGCGCTTCACGGACCTCGCCTTCGTCGGCCGTTCGCCGGTAGTGCTCGGACCCGTCGCGCCTGGCCCGTGGGACGTGCGTGTCACCGCCGAGGGTGCGCAGCCCCTCGTGCGCCGGGTCGAGCTCGTGCCCGGCCTCAATGAGCTGACGGTGACGCTCGCCCCCGGCGCGGAAGTCTCGGGAGTCGTCCTCGACGCGAAGGGCGCGCCGATCGACGGCGCGGAGATTCACGTGGCCGGTGATGGAGGCGTCGAGCGTCCCTCGACCTACAGCTTCCGCGACGGGGGCTTCTCGTTGACGGCCGAACCCGGGCCCCTGGCGCTGGTGGCGGAGTTCGAAGGCGTCTCGAGCGAGCCGGTCGCGGTGGTGGCGCCTGCCAGCGACCTGAAGCTCGTGCTGCGGGCGCGGTCGGGGGTCGAGGTCGAGCTGAAGTCCAAAGATCCGGGGGTGGTCGTCACGCTGGGCTTCGTTCGCCGAAGCGAGGCGGAGATCGCCGCCGGGCTGCACTTCGAGCCCGGCAGCCGAGTCGCGAAGGCGGCCCTGCCCCCAGGCCACTACGTCGCGGAGGTGGACGTCGAGGGACACGCGCGGCAGTCGATCGCCTTCGACCTCGCCGCGGGGGAAGTGAAGCACCTCGTGGTCGAGCTCGATGGGTCGCCCGTAATCTCGGGAGACGTCACGACGCGCACCGGGAAGGCGGTTCCCCGGGCGACCATCTCCGCCCTGTGCGGGGAGGCGCTGATCGACGGCGTGACCGGTGAAGACGGTCGCTTCGCGTTGCATGGCGTTCACGGCGTCTGTTCCCTCATGGTGTCGGCCTCGAAGCGCCCGCAGGCCGAGACGAAGGACCTCGAGGTCACCGCGCCTGCTCGCGACGTGCACATCACCCTCGAGGAGGCGGGCACGGTGGTGCGGGGCCGCGCCCTCGATGAACACGGCCAACCCCTCGCCGAGGTGGTGGTCGATGACGAGCGCATCAAGACCGAGTCGGGCCGCTTCTCTTCGCTGGCCACCCGGGAGACCGTGTCGGTCACCGCCGACCGCCGCGAGCGGGTCGAGCTGCCGGTGCGCGAAGAGCTGGGCGACGTGGTGCTGCGACCGTTGGCGACGTGCGACGGGGCGGTGGTGAGCGCCGATGGGAAGCCCGTGGGCGGGGCCAGCCTCGCGCTGGGTGAAGTGGGGCAGGCTCCGATCGCCACGATCACCCGCACCGAAGACGACGGCCGCTTCCGGCTCGAGCCCCGGGTGCCCGGCATGCGGGTGGTGGCGAGGAGTGGCCGCCGCTCGGGGTGGGCGATGTGCCGCGAAGGCTCGAGCGCGCGCATCGTGCTCAGCGAGCCCGTCACGCTCTCGGGGGTGTCCTTCGATGGCGCGGGCCAGCCGCTCAGCTCGCTGGTGATCGCGTGGTCGGTCACCGATTCGAGCCGCAAGAGCGTCACGGCCAACGCCGCGGGGCGGTTCTCGTTCGACGTCTCAGAAGGAGTGTGGGTGGTGGGCCAGGGCTACAGCCTGACGCGCACCGTGCTGGTGCGGGGCAACACCGAGCTGACGCTGGGGAACGCGCCCAACACCTGCGCCGCGGCGCTCGCGCAGCCGTACTACGAGGGCGAGTTGCTGGTGATGCCCGCCGGCGCGACGTCGCCCGACGCGTTCGCGATCACGCCGGGCGCGTTGAAGATGCGGGTTCCATCGCGGGCGCAGACGGTCACCGGGTTGCCCTGTGGCGACGTGGTCTTCATGAACTTCGCGGGGCAGGTGCCGGCGCGACTGGTGCCACCGATGACGCCGGTCGACCTCGGGTACTAGCCGGGACGCCGTGCCCGGCGTGCGATGAGCGTGTATGCCCCCGTCGTGGCCGGGATCATCAGGACAGCGCGACGACCTGACGGGTGGACCCCTCCGGGCCCGCTGCCGCGCGGAGCTGAGGGTCGCCCCGAGCTGCAGCCGTTCGACGACGAAGATCTGTGCTTCCTCACCGGCGAATGGCGCCTCTTTCAGAAGCAGCAGGGCCACCGCTGGAGCCTCGACGACCTGGTGACCGCGTGGGTCGCCGGCCCGCACGCGGAGGCGCTCGGCGCGAAGTCGATGCTCGACCTGGGGTGCGGGCTCGGGAGCGTGCTGTTGATGATGGCCTGGCGCTTCCCTGACGCCGAGGTGACGGGCATCGAAGCGCAAGACGATCGCGCGGCGATGGGCCGGAGATCGATCGCCTTCAACGGCGCCGAGTCGCGGTGCCGGATCGTCGACGGCGACTTGCGTGACCCGGCGACGCTGCCCGCGGACGCACGCTTTCCGCTGATCACCGGCACCCCGCCCTACTTTCCGCCCGGCACCGGACCCCAGAGCGAGAAGACGCATGCCGGGCCATGCCGGTTCGAGGCGCGCGGCGGCATCGAGGACTACGCGCTGGCGGCCTCGCGGTGGCTGACGCCGGGAGGTCGCTTCGTCGTGTGCACCGCGGCGATCCAGGCTGACCGCATCGCCGAGGCCGCTGGCGCTGCCGGGCTCCACGTCATCGAGCACCTCGACGTGATCCCGCGCGAGGGCAAGGACGTGCTGGTGATGATCGACGTGATGGCGCGCGCGCCGGCGCCGCTGGTGAAGCGAACGCTCACCGTGCGCGACGCGGCCTCGCAGTGGTCGGCTGCGTTCCTCGAGCTCCGGGCGACGATGGGCATGCCGCCGCAGCCGCCCCAGCGTCCCTGACACCCGGCGATTCGCCGATGGTCTCGCGGCTCGAACTCAGCGCGCCGGCTCGTAGCGCGCCCCCCGGCCTGCGCCCACCAACCGCAGGTGACCGTTCTCCACCAGCAGGCGGAGGTGCCGCTTGAGGGTGTTGCGGTTGGCGCCGGTCAACGTCATCGCCTGGGCGAGCGACAGGTGCCCGCGCTCGCGGGTCAGCCGCAGCACCTGCTCTTCGAGCGGCCCCAGCGACGTCAGGAGTCGTTCCCGCTCGACTCGCCGCGCGAGCACGTCCTTCTGCGCCACGAGCGCGCGGAGAAAGAAGGTGAGCCATTCACCGAGCCGGGTGCCGTCGGTCTGCGCGCGGCGCAGCGTCCGGTAGTACGCGTCCTTGTTCTCCTCGATGACGCGCTCGAGCGAAGCGTACGGCACGAAGTCGTAGCCCTCTCGGAGCAGCAACAGCGTCGTGAGCGCGCGCGACAGCCGGCCGTTTCCATCCTGAAAGGGGTGAATCGCGAGGAAGCGCACCACGAAGGCACCGATGACGAAGAGCGGGTGGTGCCGGCGAGCGGTCAGCTCCGCGTTGGTCGAGGCCAGGAGCGCCTCCATCTCGCGCGGCGTCTCGAAGGGGCTCACCGTCTCGAAGACCACGCCGAGGCTGCGCCCGTCAGGGTCGAAGGCCTCGAGGTGGTTGGGCAACGACTTCCACGCTCCGCGATGACGCTCGTCTTTCGTCGAGTGGTGCAGCAGCTCGCGATGGAGTTGCTTGACGTGTCCTTCGGTGAGGCGCAGTTCCCGCCAGGAGTCGAAGATCAGGTCCATCAGCCGCGCGTCACCAACGACCTCCTCTTCATCGCGCGAACGGAAGGAGGTCGTGCTGATCGAGGAGAGCAGCGTCTCGACCTGGACGTCCGACAGGCGAGCGCCCTCGATGCGGGTCGACGAGCCGATCGACTCGATCGTGGCGACCCGCTTGAGGCCCTGCAGTCGGTCCGGAGCGAGCCCACCCAGCACCGTCCACTGCCCCTTGAAGCCCTCCAGGTCGCCAACGAGGCGCACCATCTCCGGAGAAACAGCAAGTGAATCAAGCACTTCACCAAGCGCCTCCGTTTCCATACCCGCTTATACCCGTTTCGATTAATCGGGTACAAACGGGTATCGAAATGGAGGGCGGTCAGACCGTTCGGCTGAAGAGGGGTCGGTCGGGCGCCTTGCGAGCGAGGCGGGCATCGAAGGCCATGCACACGTTCCGCACGAACGGCTTGCCGTCTTCGGTCACCGAGACCGACGAGTCCGACAGCTCTACCAAACCGTCGCGCTGAAGCTCGCCCAGCTTCTCCGACACCTCGGCGAAGAACGGCAGCGCCTTCGAATCCCACTTCGTCTCGAAGCGCGTCATCACGTCGAGGATGTGCTGGCGCAGCAGCAGGTCTTCCGCGTCGAGCACGTGGCCCTTCACGATCGGGATCAGCCCCTTGCCGACGAGCTCGCTCCACTCGGGCACGGTCTTCGCGTTCTGGCCAAACGCGGTCCACGTGTCGCCGATCGCCGAGACCCCGAGCGCGAAGAGCGGCATCGTCGAGCGATCGGTGTAGCCCATGAAGTTCCGGTGCATGCGCTTCTCGCGGTAGGCCTTCCACAGCCCGTCGCCCTCGAGCGCGAAGTGATCGAGGCCGATCTCCCGGTAGCCCACGCCGAGGAGCAGCTCGCGGCCCTGCTCGTACAGCTCCCGCTTCGCTCCACCTGCCGGCACGTCGGCGTCCTGGAACTTCCGCTGGAACGTCTTCATCCACGGCACGTGGGCGTAGCCGTAGAAGGCGAGGCGATCGGGGCGCAGCTTGCGCACCTCGTCCACCGTGCGCTGAATGCTCTCTGGCGTCTGCTTGGGCAGGCCGTAGATCAGATCGTAGTTGATGCTGGTGAAGCCGAGCGCCCGCGCGTTCTCGGTGACGACGTGCACCTCCTCGACGGTCTGGTGGCGGTTGACCGCGTGCTGCACGACGGGATCGAAGTCCTGGATGCCCAGCGAGAGACGGGTGAAGCCGAGCTTCGCCAGCACGGCGAGCTGCTCCTTCGTGGTGACGCGCGGGTCGGCCTCGATGCCCAATTCCGCGCCGGGGCCGAGCTCGACGGTCGAGAGCAGGCCGCCGAGCATCCGCTCGAGCTGCGCGGGGGTGAGAAAGGTCGGCGTACCGCCACCGACGTGCAGCTCGTCGATGCGCACCTTGCCCAGGCGCGCGGTGTACAGCGCCCATTCCTTGAGCACGTTCTCGACGTAGGGATCGCTCACCGACGGGTCGCGCGAGATGAAGGTGTTGCAGCCGCAGTAGTGACACAGCGACCGGCAGAACGGCACGTGGA
>JBBRUE010000176.1:0-10027 GCA_038248085.1 Myxococcales bacterium
GAGAAGGCGATCGACTCCCGGCTGCACGCGATGCTGGTGAAGCTCAACGCAGAGAAGAAGTGACTTCGTAAAAGGGTCGTGGTGGAAGTCACGCCATGCCCGACATGACGTCGCTCGCCGTCGGCGACAGGCTCGTCTACCCGAACCAGGGTCTGTGCACCGTCACCGAGATCAAGACCGAAGAGATTGCCGGTCAGAAACTCACGTTCGTCAGCCTGGTCATCGTGGAGACCGGCGCGAAGGTGAAGGTTCCCCGCGAGAAGCTCGAGAAGAACGGCGTGCGTCGCGTGTCGACCAGCGACGACGTCAAGGCGGTCATCGAGTATCTCAAGAGTGACTCCGACAAGGCGTCGCTCGACTGGAAGAAGCGCGCGCGCGACAACACCGCACGCCTGTCCGAGGGGGGCCTCATCGGGCTGGCCAAGGTGGTCAACGAGCTGCAGGTGCTCTCTGAGCTCCGCCCGCTGCCCCCCAAGGAACGCGAGCAGTACAACGACGCGCGGCACCTCTTCGTCGAGGAGCTGTCGGCGGCGATGGGCGTTCCGGCGGCCGACGCCGAAGACGCGCTCGACATCCTCCTCTTCGTGCCCGGCCGCGACCGGCCCAAGCGCAGCGTGGAAGAGTTCCAGGGCCTGGGCGGCGGCGGTGAAGACGACGAGCTCGGCATGGAAGGCGATCTGATCGGCCTCGACGGCAGCGAAGAGGCCGCCGAAGAGCCCGCTCCGGAAGCCGACGGCGAGAAGTCGGAAGACGCCGAAGGTGAAGAAGGCGACGAAGACGCGCCGAAGAAGAAGAAGCCCGCGGCTGCGCCGGTCGCAGCGCCGAAGGGCCCCAAGGGGAAGAAGTCGCTCCTCTCGGACCTCGAAGTGACGATGCCCGCGGCCACCGCGCTCGCGGCGCCCGGCCCCAAGAAGCGCGGCCGCCCGCCGAAGCCGAAGCCCGAGGTGACGGAGCCCCCTCCGCCGCCGAAGAAGCGCGGCCGTCCGCCGAAGCCGAAGCCCGCGGTGACCGAGCCGCCCCCGCCGCCGAAGAAGCGCGGCCGTCCGCCCAAGGCCAAGTGAGTCTGGAGACCCATCCGTGATCCGCATCTTCACGCTCGACGAGTTCGATCCGGCGCTGCTCAAGCTCCTCAACAAGGCCCTCTACACGGCGTTCGGCGTGGGGGCGGAACACAGCGGCAACGTCACCGCACCCCACGGCCAGCAGGAGCCGTACGACGCCAACAAGCTGCTCGACACCTTGCCCAGGGTGACGGCGCTGGCGGACGACAAGGTCCTCTTCCTCACCTCGCGCAAGCTCGCGCCGCGGAAGCTCGCGTCGGGTGAAGCGCCGACCTTCGGGTTGTCACGCTACGGCCAGCAGCGCGCGGTGATCTCCACGGCGCCGATCAAGAACGTGGCGGAGAACCTCAAGCTGCTCACGCGCTACGCGATGCAGGAGGTCGGGCACACCTACGGGCTCCACCACTGCCTCGACCCGCGCTGCGCGATGTACCCGCCGTGGACGCCGTCGTACGCCAACGGCGAGTCGATCTTCTGCACGTACTGCCGCGACTCGGTCGACGCGAAGATCCGTACGACCAAGTCGTGAAGTCTCCCTCTCCCACCGCGGGGGGAGAGGGCCGGGGTGAGGGGCTGCTGCTCCTCCTCGTGGCGACCCTCTGCCTCGGCTTCCAGCTCTGGCTCCCGTCGACACACGTCGCGGAGGCTGACTACCAGTCCGTGGCGCAGGTCCTCACTGCCGAGCGCCAGCCCGGAGACGTCGTCCTCCTGGCCCCGTGGTGGACCGAGCGCGCTCGCCTCTACGTGCCGGACGGACTGCCGGTGGTGGGCTCCCAGGGCAGCGACGCAGACTCCCTCGAACGCTCCCCGCGCATCTGGGTCCTTTCCCAGCCGCACCAACCGCGCGCCGGCCTCGGCGCCTTCGAGACCGCGTTCAACCCTTCCCGCTCACCGGTCGGCGCGGAACGCCGCTTCGGCAATCTGGCGCTCCGGCTCTACCAGAACGGCCGCTACCGCCCGGTGGTGGTCGACGCGGCCGACGCGCTCTCGGGTGCGCAGGTCTACCTCGAGTCTCCCGACGGCACGCGCCAGCCCTGCCAGTGGACCGGCTCCGGCCACCGCTGTCCGAACGGCAAGGTGGTGGTGAAGGAATGGCACGAGGTGCACTTCGCGCCGTACCAGTGCCTGAAGCTGGAACCGCCGGGAGGACCGACGCGGGTGGTGGTGGAGTTCACCGCGCCGGCGACGGACTTCAGCTCGCTGCAGGCTGGCTACCCCTGGGAGTTCGGCGCGCACACAGACGGAGTCACGCCCTCGACGGTGTGGCTCGAGGTGAACGGCCAGGCGCAGACGGTCGAGCTGCCGACGGGCGACGAGCTGATGCACCGGGTCGAGGGCCCTGCCCTGCCCGAAGGCGCCAGGGTTCGCATCGCGGCGGCTTCGCAGAACCCGAACGCGCGGGTGATCTGCGTGGTGATGACGGGTTCGAGGAAGGCGCCATGAGTGATCGCAAGATCGCCTGGGGGCTGTTCCTCGCGGGCTTCGTCCTGTTGTTGATGACCGAGCAGCCAGTGGGCTTCGGGCGCGACGAGAGCGTCTACTTCCACGCAGCGGAGAGCCACGCGCGGTGGTTCCAGCTCCTCGTCACCTCGCCGAGCGAGGCGGTGAAGGACGCGTCGATCACCCAGTACTTCGACTTCAACCACGAGCACCCGGCGCTCATGAAGAACCTGTTCGGGATCTCGTACGTGGTGTTCAACGAGAAGCTGCACCTGCTGCGGCCGGCGGCGGCGATGCGGCTCCCGGCGTTCTTGTTCGCGGCGTGGATGCTGCCGTTGATCTTCGGGCTCACCCGGCGGCTCTTCGGTCAGCCGGCGTCGATCTTCGCGGCGATCTCGTTCTTCCTCGTGCCGCGGCAGTTCTTCCACAGCCACCTCGGGGCCTTCGACGTCCCGATCGCGACGATGTGGGTGCTGACGATCTACTGCTTCGTCGAGGCGCTCGAGAAGCCGCGCTGGTGGATCTACACCGGCCTCGCGTTCGGGCTGGCGCTCGCGGCGAAGCACAACGCGTACTTCATCGTCGTCACCCTGGTGCCCTTCATTCTCTGGCGCGGCTGGCAGCTCACGAAGGAGTCGCCCACCGCCCGCGCGTTGTTCTTCGGCATCAACGGGGTGTTCGTCTTCGGGGCGATGCTCTACGGCCTGATGGTCGCGGTGCTCGGCGGACCGAAGATGCTGGCGACCTTCGAGTTCCAGAGCCCGCAGCTGGGGCTGTACGTCGTCATCTGCGCGGTCGGTTCATGGCTGTTGTGGAAGCTGCGCGCGGTGAACGTCGACGCGTTCCGCACCATCGCGCCGCTGGTGGCGATGGCGATCCTCGGGCCGCTGATCTTCTACGTTCACTGGCCCTACCTCTGGCACCACCCGGTCGATCGCACGGCCTGGTACCTGTCGTTCCACCTCACCCACAACCACTACACCTGGTTCTACCTGGGAGAGCTGCTGCGGGCCCCGCCCTTCCCCCTCGAGTACGTGGTCGCGGTGACGGCGTTGACGGTGCCCACGTCGCTCTTCGTGCCGATGGTGTTGGGGTTCGGCTGGCTCGGGGTGCGGATCTACCGGCGGCAGTTCACCGGGTTCGAGTTCATCGTCGCGGCGAACGCGGTGATGTCGATCGCGCTGATCAGTCACCCGAACGTCCCGCACTTCGGCGGCGTGAAGCACTGGTTCCCCTCGATGCCGTTCCTCGCGTTGCTCGCGGCCGGTTCGCTCGAGCGCGGCGCGAAGGGGCTCGCGGGCTGGCTGGGGCCCCGGTTCAAGGCGGCGTCGGAGCTTCGCGTGCTGGTGGCGCTGGCGGTGCTGCTCGGCTCTTCGGCGTTCATCGCCACCGCGCGGGTGTACGAGTTCGGGACGAGCGCGTACTCCGAGTTGGCGGGCGGGCTCCCCGGCGCGGCGTCGCTGGGCATGCAGCGGCAATACTGGGCGAACAACCTGTCGGGCGTGCTCGAGTGGCTCAACAAGAACACCCACCCCGGGGAGCGGGTCTACTTCCACGAGAACCACGGCGGGCAGATCCGCGACCTGCAGCGGAACGGAATGCTCCGTCCCGACATCGCCGCGGTGGGCGGGCCTGACCAGGCCGAGACGGTCGTGTACCAGTACCACCAGGAATTCCGCGAGACGGAGTTCAACACCTGGCAGGCGCTGGGCACGACGAAGCCGGTCTACGGGCTGTACCTCGACGAGACGCCGCAGATCGTCATCTACCGCCGCCCCCGCTAGCGGCTGAGGCTGGCGCCCCAGAAGGTGCCGAATCGACGGGTCTTCAGCAGCTGCAGCGAGCTCCGGAACGTCTCCGCCGTGCTCCTGGCTGTCCCCATCAGCCGTCAGTCCAGGGAGGCGGGTTCGTAGTCTGGTGCGAAATGCGCTAGGGCTTCCTCAGGCGTCCCCCGGCGTCACAAGGAGCCCTTTCTGATCGACCTCTGCGAATCCTGCGGCATGTGCTGCAACGGAACCCTCTTCAACTACGTCACGCTTGTCACTGACGACCTGGAGAAGCTGAAGAAGTACCCGCAGCTCAACTACAAGATCCGCAGCGAGCAGATGACGTTCGACGAGCCGTGCGTGCTCCACACCGGAAAGGGGTGCAGCGCCTACGAGGACCGCCCCGGGGTGTGCTCCCGGTACGTGTGCGACGTGATCAAGTCCGTCGCCAAGGAAGAGATGACGGAGATCGACGCGCTGCTGGTGATCAAGGAAGGTAAGGCGCTCGTCGAGAACCTCAAGGAGTTGGTGGTCTTCGAGGCCGGCATGCCGCTGGCGGTCAGCAGTTGGGAAGGGCCTCCGGAGGGCATCTCGGAAGAGGCGCGGCTCGCGTGGGTGCGCACCGAGTACCACCTGGGGAAGTACTTCCTGGGCACCGTGAAAGAAGAGGTCAAGCCGTCGATCGCCTCCGTGCCGCTGTCGGGCTCGCCGGTCGGGGCCGACGAGTGGCCGGTGAACTCACCACCCCATCACGCCGAATAGCGCGAGCGCCTGAAGGAACATGACGTCTTGCGCTCGTCTGTGTGAAGGTCCGCGCATGCGTCAATTCCTCGTCGCTGTGCTGCTCCTGGGTGCCGTCGCTTGTGAGAAGTCCGCACCTCTGCCGCCGGTGAAGCGCGCGAGCATCAACCGCACCGGCGGCACGACCTTCGAGATCATCCCCGCGGCCGGCCAGTACGAGCACTGCCTCGCGTACACCGTCTCGCGCAGCGGCCTGACCCGCCAGCTCACGATGTCGCGGGCCAACCAGTCGTTCCACTGCATCGCCGGCCAGCCGCTCGGTAGCCACGGGTACAAGATCCCCCTCAACGAGGGGCCGGTGCGCGTGTTCATCTTCTTCACCACCCAGCCGGTGCACGCCGCGTCGCTCTCGCAGCAGATCCTCGACGCGCCCGATCGACAGGCCCTCACCGTGATGAACATGCGGCTCCCCGGCCAGGCGGCCCTCGAGGTGCTCGACTTCGTGCCCGAGGAAGACGTCGCGGCGGAAGAAGGTGGCCTCGTCATTCCTGATGCGGGAGCACCCGACGCCGACGGCGGACAGCTGTAACCACCATGCGCCCAACCCTGCTGCTCCTCGCCTGCCTGGCGCTCTCTGGGTGTCCGCGCGATCGGCTCGCCCAGAACGGCTGCCGCGAAGACAAGGAGTGCGGCTCGCCCACCATCGCGTACCGCTGCGAGACCCAGACCGGCGTCTGCTACTGCCGCACCGACCAGGCCTGCCCCGGCGCCCAGTTCTGCAACACCGCCGGCTTCTGTCAGGACCGGTCGGGGTGCGCGACGAACCTCGATTGCGCCGACTCCGCGACGTATTGCGACACCGGGAGCGGGCAGTGCGTGCCCAGGGGCCGCTGCGCTTCAGATCTCCAGTGCGAGCTCGGGCAGGTCTGCGACACCGGGCGTGGGACGTGCGTCCCCGGGTGCCGGCGCGATGGGGACTGCCCCGGGTCGAGCTGCCGGTGCGGCGACGTGGCGTGCGCGTGTACGGGGACGACTCCAGAGGAGCTCGCCCGCTGCACGCTGGGGACGTGCGATCCGAACTTCTGCAGCAACGACACCTTCTGTCGCTTCGGCGAGCAGTGCGGCCTTCCTGAAGACGCGGGCGTGACGCGGAACCAGTGCTTCTCGGACTACGACTTCGATCGCCGCCCGTATTGCGCGCGCTGCACGTCGGGAGGAGGCACGGACACCTGCGGCCGCGGCGCCAACTTCTGCATCATCGATACGCGCACGAACTCGACGTACTGCGGGGCGGACTGCAGCCAGGGGCAGTCGTGCCCGCGCGGGTACGGGTGCCGGGACATTCGCGTGGTGTTCACCCGGTGGCAGTGCAGCGCGTCGCAGGCCTGCCCTGGCGATCCGAGCTTGCCGTGCACCCTGGACACCGACTGCAAGCGCGGGGGCTCGTGCAACAAGGCGCCGGGCGCCACCGCGGGGTCCTGCAGTGGGCAGTGCAGGCTCAGGGAAGGCAGCAGCTTCGGGTACTGCAGCTGCCAGGTCGACGAGGACTGCGCGACCGAGAGCTGCAGCCAGGGCGAGTGCACCATCACGCGGCGGAAGTGCGTCGATGACGCGCAGTGCAAGACCATCAGGTGCGTCGACTTCGAAGGCGTCGGGGCGTGCGTGATCGGGCAGAACTGCACGCCGAGCAATGGGCTGACGTGCGTTGAAGTGCAGTGAGCGAAGCGCCCTTCACCCGCTCACGCAGGGAGCGGGAAGAGGGCTTCCACCTTCTTGATGATCTCCGGGGTGAGCTTCTCCACCACTGTGAGCGCCTTCATGTTCTCCGTCACCTGCTCGGGCCGCGTCGCGCCGGTGAGCACCGTCGAGACGTTCGGGTTCTTCAGGCACCACGCCAGCGCGAGCTGCGCCCGAGTCACGCCGAGCTCCTTCGCGATCGGCTCGAGGGCCTTCACCTTGGCGATGTTCTCGGGCGTCACCAGGCGCTCCTTGAGCCAGTCGTAGCTCTGCTGCGCCAGCCGCGAACCCTCGGGCACGCCCTGGTCGTACTTGCCGGTGAGCAGCCCCGAGGCGAGCGGGCTCCAGATGGTCGAGCCGTAGCCGTAGTCGGAGAACAGTGACGCGTACTCTTGCTCGAAGCGGTCGCGGGCGAGCAGGCTGTATTGCGGCTGCTCCATCACCGGCGGCGTGAGCCCGTGCTCGCGCGCGAGCTTGATCGCCGTGACGATGTCGGCGGCGGGCCACTCGCTGGTGCCCCAGTAGAAGATCTTCCCCTGCTTGATCAGGATGTCGAAGGCCCGCACCGTCTCTTCGATCGGCGTGTTCGGATCGGGCCGGTGGCAGAAGACGAGATCGAAGTACTCGACCTGCCAACGCTTGAGGGCCGCGTGCACGCCTTCCATCACGTGCTTGTGCGAGAGGCCCTGGTCGTTCGGCCCTTCCCCGCCCCAGAAGATCTTCGTCGAGAGCACCAGCGACTCGCGGCGCCAGGCGAGCTGCTTGAGCACCCGGCCCATGGAGCGCTCTGCCTCGCCCTTGGCGTACACCTCGGCCCCGTCGAAGAAGTTCACCCCCGCCTCGAAGGCCGCGATCATGCACGCCTTCGCCGCGTCGTCGCCCACCTGCCCGCCGTAGGTCACCCACGAGCCCAGCGAGAGCTCACTGACCTTCAGCCCCGTCTTTCCCAATCGTCGGTAGTGCATGGTGACGCCGGTATAAGTAGGAGCGGCGCGTGCCGCTTCCGAAACCGACGCCCGAACAACTGGCCCGCTACGCCGAAGCCTTCAACCAGAGCGAGACCATCCGTCACTTCGGCGTGAAGCTCGGCTTCCCCGACACCGACACCTGCGAAGTGGTGCTCGACCCGGTGCAGCCCGGGCAACGCGGCGGCATGGGCAGCGACGCGGTGAACGGCGGCGTGCTGGCGGCGATCTTCGACCTCGTCATCGGCTGCACGCCGGCGCTGGTGGACCCCACCCGGCGCTCGGCGACGGTGCAGCTGTCGATCAACTTCATGAACGCGGTGCGTGGAGAGCGCCTCGTCGCGCGCAGCAAGGTCACCCGGGGCGGGTCGACGCTGGTGTTCGCCTCGGCGTTCATCGTCGACGCCAGGGGCGAGGAGTGCGCCAACGCCACCGGGATCTCGCGGCTCTCGTCCATCCCCTGGGCGGCCGACGGCACGCCCGCGGTGAACTGAAGCACCGGGATGGCGCCCTTCGAGACCCGCGCGGCGTTCCATGCGTGGCTCGAGGAGCACGGGCTCGCACACGTCGCGCGTCTCAACCTCGAGGTCGTCGCCCCCTATCTCGATTCATCGCTGTGGACGCAACTGCGGGCGGTCGGCGTGAAGCGCCGGCTCAGTGACCTCGCCTCGAAAGAGGGCGTCGATCGCTCGACCGATTGGCTCAAGGCCTCGCGGCTGAGGGATGAGCTGCCGGGCGCGGTGTGGAAGTTCGTCGAAGCCGAGGCCCACGGAGCCGAGCGGGCACGCGGGCAGCTGAAAGAGCGACTCGTCGCGCCCCCCGATCCCCGGGTCGCGGAGATCCATTCGCGCCTGCTCGCGCTCCGTGAACGGGTTCCCGCGTCCATCGCGCCGAGGACCACCGAAGTGCTCGCCCTCGACACGCTCGAGTTCGACCGCCTGCTCCCTGGCTTCAAGTTCAAGGACCTGCTCCCCACCGAACTCCCCCTCGGCGCCGGAGGCGGCTTCGGCCGCGCGCAGGTGAAGCTCACGTTGTTGCCGAACGGGCTCAAGTCGCAGTGCACGTGCGGTGCGACGAGCTGCGTTCATGCCCTCGCGGCGATCGACACCGCGCTGCTCGCGCTGCACGGAGGCCTCGACGCCGCCGACATCGACGAGCTCGGCCGTCCCGACTGGCAACGCGCCCTCATCGCGCTCGAGGCCGCGTTCACCGCGTCGACCCCGGAGTCGACCGGCGAAGACCTCTCGTTCCATCTCGAAGTGCAAGCCGACACGGGCGTCGAGGTGACGGCGTGCGTCGACGGTGAGCCCCGATCGCGTCGCGAGCTGGTGACGCTCGTGCACCGTCCAGCCGACGTGCTCCTCGTCGCGCTCCTTCCCGATGAAGGCGAGTTCGCGTCACGCGCGCTCCTCGAAGGGCTCGTCGACCACCCGCGCCTCTTCCTGAAGCGCACACCGGCGCTGCCCGCGCGCGTCGACCGCGCCCAGGTTGGCATCGTCGCCGAAGAGCGCATGGGCACGGTGCGCATCAGCGCAGGCATCGAAGGCGCGTCGTTCCCCCCGTTCCTCCTCGACCGCGTGCGCAAGGCGAAGCCGGAAGACGTGCTCTTCCTGTGGGACGAGGGACCTCGCCGCCTGACCCTGCTCGACGTGAAGCCGGAGGTCCGCGCGCTGCTCACCGTGCTGCAGAAGGACAACACGTCCTTCCCCCCCGAGAGCCACGGAGCGCTGCTGCAGTCGCTCTCGAAGTGGGCACAGCAGGTGCCGGTCGCGATGCCCCGTAGCGTGATGGGCGAGTCGGTCGCGTCGCAGCTCTGGCCGGTGTTGCGCCTCGAGGCGCGGGCGAAGGGCGCGGTGGAGATCGAACTGCGAATCCGCCCGCTGCACGATTCGCCGGCCCTGCAACCGGGTTCCGGCGCGCGTGACGTGCACCTCCGGCGTGGAGAACGCGCGGTGCACGCAGTGCGCGAGCTCGCGGCCGAGGTCGCCTTCGCCGAGTCACTCTTGAAGGAGCTCCCGATCTCGAAGGCCGAGGTCGACCCCAACAACCCGTTCCTCTTCACCTTCGATCGCGCCGACGAGGTCTTCGAGCTGCTCGACGTCTGCGCGCGCCGCGCCGTGCCGCCTGAGCTCGAGTGGGTCGGCACCCCGCTGCGCAACCTCGGCGCCACCGGCCCGCGCGCGTCGCTGGTCACCGTGCAGCACCACCCGGACTGGTTCGGCGTGCTCGGCGCGCTGAACGTGCTCGGCGAGCGCGTGGAGCTCGCCCGCCTGGTGGACGCCGCCCGTCGCCAGGCCCGCTACGTCGAGGTCGCCTC
>JBBRUE010000177.1:0-9985 GCA_038248085.1 Myxococcales bacterium
ATGACAAGCAGCGCTACCTGGCGAAGCTCGCCGACGGCAGCCGCTACATTCTCCCCATCCAGTTCAACGCGGACGGCCCGGCCAACGGGCCCGAGGCGACGACGCCCTTCTCGCGCTGGACGTGGCAGCACTACAACGCGGGCAACTGGTACACCGAGACGCCGACGCCCGGCCTGAAGATCCCCGCCAACAGCAAGTCGTTCGACGCGAACTGCGCGGGCTGTCACATGACCGGCTTCAAGCTCACCGGCGACACCACCGCGGGCTTCAAGGCGCACGCCGTGCCCGACCTGATGGGCGAGATGGACTTCGACGGCGACGGCAAGATGGAGTCGATCAACACCACCTGTGAGAACTGCCACGGTCCCGGGTCGGAGCACTGGGGCGCGGCGGGCAACGGCCGGGCGATCGTCACGCCCTCGCTGCTGACGCCGGAGCGCGAGGTCACCATCTGCGCGGCCTGCCACACGCGCGCCCTCGGCTTCGCCGGTGGGGCCACGGGCACCGAAGCGCCGCTCAACACCAACGGCGTCATGCCCCGCCCGGGCATCAGCCGGAAGGAGTTCCTCACCAACCACGTCTCGAAGATCGACGACGGCATCTGGTCGACCACTTCGGTGCCGGGTGGCGACGGGGTCAGCTCCTTCAAGCACCACCAGCAGGCCTCGGACTTCATCAAGTCGCTGAAGTACCGCAACCCGTACTTCCTGGTGACCTGCGCCGAATGCCACGACACGCACGGCACCCCGGGCGACAAGAAGCAGCTGACCGCGCCGGTGGAGAGCGCCAGCGTCGACGCCAAGGGGCTCTGCCTGAGCTGCCACGACGCGTTCTTCCCCGCCGGGGCGAACGTCGGCGCGCGCATGCAGGCGCACTGGACCTCGAAGGGCATCCTCAACATCCCCATGGGCGACATCAAGTGCACCCAGTGTCACATGCCGCAGACCGCCAAGTCGGGTGCGGGCCGGGTGCAGGCCACCATCGCGGGCGTGACGTACTTCTCGGGTGACATCAGCTCGCACACGTTCAAGCCGTACCGGAAGACCTCCATCGCGACGGCCAGCAAGGGCGCGGCGATGATGGCGATTCCGTACACCAACGGCTGCGCGGGGACCTGCCACACCACCGCGCCGTAAGACTCCCACTGCAATCGTAGAACCCTGGAGCTCCCGGTCGCCCCTCGCGCCGGGAGCTCCTCGTGTTTTCAGCTCGTGCTGGCAGAGTCGGTGCCGATGCGCCTCGTCACCCGCCTGACCGTCGGCTTCCTCCTCGTCGTCATCTGCACCATCTCGTTGCACGAGTACCGGCAGCTCGACGCCGCGCGGGCCGACTTCGAGCACGACATGGATCGTTCGCACGCCCTGGTGGCCACCACGCTGGCCGACGCGGTGGAGCTCGTCGCGCCGGGCGAGGGCATCGAGGCTGCGCTCAAGACGGTGGAGGTGACCAACCAGCGGCGCGCGGGTGACCTGCGCCTTCGCTGGGTCTGCGTGCCCGGGCGCACCGACGAGCGGGAGCCCTCGATGCCCTGCGCGTCGCTCGACGTCGCGTCACCGCTCACCACCCAGGCCCAGGGCCGCCGCTTCACCCTCGCGCCGGTGCACATCGAGGGACGCTTCCAGGGGGCGATCGAGGTCTCCGAGGCACCGGAGCACGAAGGGGCGTGGGCCCAGGCGCATTTCCAGCAGGCCCTGGTGCTGGCCCTGATGGCCATCGTCGGCATGACCATCGCCGCCTTCGTGCTCGGGGTGTGGTTGGTGGCCCGGCCCACGCGCGCCCTGATGGAGAAGGCGCGGGCCGTCGGTCGTGGCGAGCTCGCGCCCGACGTGAAGCTCCCCAGCGACGACGAGCTCTCGGAGGTCGGCGACGAGATGAACGCCATGTGCCGGCAGCTCGGCGCCGCGCAGGAGCAGACCACCCGCGAGGCCGCAGCCAGGCTCGCGGCGGTGGAACAACTGCGGCACGCCGACCGGCTCGCGACGGTGGGCCGCCTCGCCTCGGGGTTGGCGCACGAGCTGGGCACGCCGCTCAACGTCATCGAGGCCCGCGCGGGGCTCATCCTCGAGGACGCCGGCAGCGAGCCGCAGATCCAGAACTCCGCGCGGGTCATCATCGGTTGCGCCGGGCAGGTGACGCGGCTGGTGCGCGAGCTGCTGGCGTTCGCGCGGCCCCGCAACCTCGAGCTGGCGCCCGCATCGCTCGATGGCCTCGCGCGCTCGGTGACCGACCTGCTGCAACCGCTCGCCGCCCAGCGGGAGGTCTCGCTGTCCGCGGCAGAACTCACGCCGGTGACCGCGCTCGCCGACGGGGTGCTCCTGCAGCAGGCGCTGATGAACCTGGTGGTCAACGGGCTCCACGCTTGCCCCGCAGGCGGTCACGTCACGCTGACGACCGGCCAGCGCACCGCCACGAAGCCGGGGAGCGACGGAGCCCGGACGTGGTGCACCCTCGCGGTCACCGACGATGGCGTGGGCATGACCCCCGAGGTGAAGGCGGCGATCTTCGAGCCCTTCTTCACCACCAAGCCGGTGGGGGAAGGCACGGGCCTGGGCATGCCGATCGTCGCCAGCATCCTCGAGGACCACCAGGGCTTCCTGACGGTCGAGACCGCGCCGGGCCGGGGGAGCACGCTGACGATGCACCTCCCCGGGGCTTGAATCCCTCGCTGCCGAGACCTCAATCGGGGTTGCAGGTGCCGGCGCAGAAGTGCTCGATGACGCCGTCGTCGAAGAGGCGGGCGGTCTGCGCGATGGTGGGCGCGAGCCGCCGGATGCCGTCGTGCACCGAGCTGTCATTCGTCGGGAACGAGGCGTCGCGGTAGAGCGCGTCGACGTCGTAGCCGAAGTCGTAGAGCTCGAGCGCGCGGTCGGTCGCGCCGCTCACCGGCTCGAGGCCCCACACGTTCTTCGGCGCGGGCTGCAGCTGCTGGAGCCCGAGCGCGCGCGCCATGAGGTAGCTCCCGAAGTTGGGCACCTCGGTGTCGCCGAGGCCCACCTGCACCAGCACCTGTCGCGCGGGCGTGCCGGGGAGCGGCTCTCGCTGCACGTAGCGGGTCCAGGTGTTGGGGTCGATGCGGTCCATCTGGCGCTGCAGGCTGGCGATGAACTTCTGCTGGTCGAGCGGGTCGGGGACGCTGTCGGCGAGGAGGTCGAGGAACTGCTGGAAGGGCTGCGCGCGGAACATCATCGCGGTGAAGCCGGAGCCGCCGACCTCCATCGCCGCGCGCTTCACGTACGGGTTCACCGCCAGCATGCCCACGCCGAGAATGGTGCCCTGGCTGATGCCCAGGTAGCGGCTCGCGTCTCCCTCGAGGAAGGGCGCGCCGCCGGGGGCCCGCTTGAAGACCTCGAGGGCGGGGAAGACGTGCTCCACCGCGTGGCCGAGGACGATCCAGTTCGCGAAGCCCTGGTGCACGCGGTCGGTGAACTGCAGCACGCTGCCCGGGTGGTTGAGCAGCGCGTCGCCCACCTTCGGCACGTCGGGCGTGGCCATGCCCCACCACTCCGCGCCCACCAGGGTGCGCCCGAGGGTGAAGGCGAGGTTGCGGGCCGAGCCGCCGGTGAGCTCGTCGAAGCCGCCGAAGAACCCGTGGCCGTAGAGGAAGGGGGCCCGCACGCTGGTCGCGTCACGCACCGAGGTGGGGACGATGGCCATGAAGGGGAAGGTGTTGGTGCCGTTCTGCGCGACCTGCCCGTCGCTCCCGCGGTTGAGGCGCGCGCCGGGGCCCGCGAGGTCGGTGAAGAGCGGCATGGAGATGGTGCCCTGCACCACCTTCCACACGTCGTCGTAGGGGTTGAGCGCCTCCGAGGTGATGGTCACTTCCGGCGTGTGGCTGGCCAACCACTCGATCGTCAGCGCGCGCACCCGCAGCATGTCGTTCACCACGTTGTCCTGGGAGCCGGTGCTGAACTCCCACGCCAACTGCAGCGACGGGGTCTCGAGGTTCAGCTGCTTCGCCAGGGGCTTGAGCCGGCTGGTCCACGCCTCGAGCTGCGGCGCGAGCGCGGCTTCTCCCCCGGTGAGCCCATCGCGGATGCGGCGAAAGCCCTCGGGCGTGGGGGCCAGCGAGCCGCCGCTGCGCACGCCGAAGAGGAACACGCTGTAGCGGACCTGGTCCTTCAGCGGCACGAGGGGATGCAGGACGATCGCCCGGCGGGTGACGTCGGTGGCGTGCGGGTCGAGGTCGACGAAGTGGGCCACGGGTACGCCGTCGGGGTCGACGATCAAGGTGTGGCTGGTCGCGGCCGAGAGGCTCAGCGCCGGGTCGTCGGCGAGGTGCACGAAGCCCTCGTCGGCCACGTCGACGGGGAGGAAGGTGACGATCGGGCTGACCGGCGAGAAGCCGTCGGCCGCGAAGGCCTGGTGGGCATCGGCGCTGGCGTTGGTCTTGGTGTGCAGCCGGGCCGCGGGCGCGAGCTCGATGCGATACCCGGTGACCTTGGTGGCGTTGGGCGCGCGGAAGAAGTCCGACGGGTAGGGGAGCATGCAGTCGGCGCCGCCGAGCAGCGGCTGGCACCCCTCGGCCAACGCGAGCGGGGCGGGCGCGGGCACCGGGGCGCTGCACGAGGCGATCAGCACAGACGTGACGACGAGCGGAACCGCGATGCGCATGCGCTGCTTTCGACCGAAGGCCCGTTTCGCGCAAGCGTCGCCGCCGAAACCTCAATGACTGAACGGTTTCTACGGCCGGTGCGGGCCCGGGTTCCGGTGGCTCATCACGAAGTAGGCGCCGCTGGCGACCACCAGGGCCAGGGCGGGTGGCAACAGCGCCAGGTCCTCGAGCTTCCGGTAGAGCAACGAGGCGACGATGCCGCCCCCGAGGAAGGAGCTGAAGAGCGTGAGCAGCAGCCGCATCTTGAGCCACTCGGGGGCGTGGCCGCGCAGCGCGTGCCCGAGGTGAATGCCGAGGTCGGTGACGATGCCGGTCATGTGCGTGGTCCGCACCACCGAGCCGCTGTAGGTGGTGGCCATCGCGTTCTGCAGGCCGGCCGCCATCGCGACGAGGTTCGCCCCGTACGGCTCGTCGTGCGCGAGCAGCCAGGTGGCGATCAACAGCAGCCCCGCTTCGAAGAGCATCGCCACGCCGTAGCGGCGGCCCCGCTCCGAGAGCTCCGCGCGGCGGATGATGGCGCCCGAGAGCACCGAGCCGAGGAAGAACCACACCACGAGGGTCGCGGCGTACCAGGTGCCGGTGACGTCGGCCTCGGAGAGCTGGATGCCCATGCGGGTGACCTGGCCGGTGACGTGGGTGAGGCCGTGCTGCTGTGCGCCGAGGAAGCCGACCGCGTTGATGTAGCCGGCGTTGAGGGCGAGCCATGCTCCGCCGAGCGAGATCCACAGAGGCGTCTTGCGCCACGACATGCCTCGTTCGTACTCCTTCGCCGCGGGCAGCGCGAAATCTCGGTGTCCGGCCATCTGGTCAGCAGGGCGCCGGCGCGCGTGCTACCGCTCTCGTCATGACCGGGCGCGTGCTCCTCGTCGACGACGACGCGAACCTCACCTCGACGCTCGAGCTCGGGCTCGGGCAGCGCGGCTACCAGGTGGTGACCGCCGCACGCGCCGAGGACGCCCTCACCCGGCTCGACGCCGAAGACTTCGAGGTGGTGCTCACCGACCTCAACATGCCCGGGCTCGGAGGGCTCGCCTTCGCGCAGCGCGTGGCCGAGAGCCACCCCGACACGCCGCTCATCGTGCTCACCGGCTTCGGCAGCTATGCGTCGGCGGTCGCCGCGATTCGTGCGGGCGCGTACGACTTCCTCGCCAAGCCGGCCAGGCTCGACAGCATCGTCATCGCGCTCGAGCGCGCGGTGCAGCACCGCCGGCTCCAGCGCGAGGTGGCGCGGTTGCGGGTCGAGGTGACCGCGGGCACCGGGCCGAAGCTCGAGGGCCTGGTGGTGACCAGCGAGGCGATGCGGCGCGTGCTCGACGTGGTGGCGCGCGTCTCGTCGTCGCAGAGCTCGGTGTTGATCACCGGCGAGTCAGGCACCGGCAAAGAAGTGCTGGCGCGGGCCATTCACGAGCGCTCGGGCCGCACCGGGCCCTTCGTGGCGATCAACTGCGCGGCGATGCCGGAGTCGTTGCTCGAGAGCGAGCTCTTCGGCCACGTGCGCGGCGCCTTCACCGACGCCCGCGAGGCGCGCGTGGGGCTCTTCACCCAGGCCAGCGGCGGCACCCTGCTGCTCGACGAGCTGGGCGACATGCCGCTGGGGCTCCAGCCGAAGCTGCTGCGGGTGCTCCAGGAGCGGACGGTGCGGCCCATCGGCGCCCGCACCGAGCACCCCATCGACGTGCGCATCATCGCGGCGACGCACCGCGACCTCGAGGGGCGCATCGAGCGGGGCGAGTTCCGCGAAGACCTCTACTTCCGCATCAACGTGGTGCACGTCGCGCTGCCCCCGCTGCGGGAACGCAGCGCCGACCTCCTGCCGTTGGCGCAGCGCTTCATCGCCGACTCCGCCGCCCGCGCGCACAAGACGGTGAAGGGGCTCTCGGCGCCGGCGGCCGCGAAGCTGCTGGCCTACGACTGGCCGGGCAACGTGCGCGAGCTGTCGAACTGCATCGAGCGCGCGGTGGCGCTGACCCGCTACGACCAGCTGGGCGTCGACGACCTCCCCGCGAAGGTGCTGCAGCACACGCCCGCGCGGGTGGTGGTGACCGCCAACGACGCCAGCGAGCTGGTGACGTTGGAGGAGGTCGAGTAGCGCTACATCCTGCGGGTGCTCGAGACGCTCCAGGGCCACAAGACCGCGGCGGCGCGCACCCTGGGTATCGAGCGCAAGACGCTGTACCGCAAGCTCGAGAGCTGGGGCGTGAAGGACGTCGAGTAGCCAGCCTTCAGCCGCGGAGCTGGCGAATCGCCCCGGCCCAGTCTTCGACGTGGTGCGCGCGCACCAGCTTGCCGTCGGCGACGGTGTGCACGTCGAGGGTCATCACCGCGAACTTCTTTCCCCCGTGGGGCACGCCCATGAAATCGCCGGCCGGGGTGCCGCTCGCCTCGCTGCGCACGATGACGCGGTCGCCATCGGTGAAGACCTCCTTGATGGCCCAGGCGAGGTCGGGGAGCGCCTTCCCGAAGCCGATCACCTGGCCGATGAACTCCTCTCGCGACTTGCTGGCGTTCTCGCCGGCGAAGGAGCGCCACTCGGGGCTGGCGATGCCCTCGACGAGGGCGCGCACGTCGCGCGACGCGGGCTGGTTGAGGGCTTCGTAGAACGGGGCGACGAGGGCACGGGCTTGTTCGTTGGTCATGGCGTCACCCTGCGCGCCAGGAGCCTCCAGGACAATCGCGTGAAATCGGAAAGACTGTTCGGTAGAACAGAATAATGCTCACCATCACCGAAGGGCCGCTGCTCGAGGTGTTCGCCGCCGTCGTGCACGCGGGGTCGTTCTCGGGGGCGGCCACGAAGCTGAAGCTCTCGAAGAGCGTGGTGAGCGAGCGGGTGCGGCAACTCGAGGCGCGCTGTGGCGTGCGGTTGCTCGAGCGCACCACCCGGCGGCTGCGGTTGACGGAGAACGGGACGTCGGTTCTCGAGGCGGCGACCCGGGTGCAGGACACGCTCAAGCAGCTCTCGCAGGGCCTCGACGCGGGGCAGAAGGAGCCCACCGGCCTGCTGCGCATCGCCACCACCAACGACCTCGGGCCTGCGCTGGTGGGCCCGGTGGCGGCGCGGCTGGTGAACGCGTGGCCGCAGGTGCGGGTGGAGATCCTCGCGGAGGATGGGCAGCGCGATCTCCTCGGCACGGGCATCGACGTCGCCATCCGCCTCGGGGTGCCGAAGAGCTCGACCTTCGTGATGCGCCGGTTGGCGGTGCTCGAGGAGCCGCTGGTGGCCGCGCCGGTGCTCGCCGCGCGCTTCGCCTCCGCGGTCCGGCCGCGCGACCTGGTGCACGCCCCGTGGGTGCGCCACGCGTTGGTGACGGGCGCGACGATGCGCTTCGAGGGGCCGCACGGCGCGCGCGACGAGCTCGCGCCGACGGTGCACGCGGAGGCCAATTCCGGGGCCACGGTGCTCTCGCTGTTGCTCCACGGGGCGGGCGTGGGGGTGCTGCCCGAGCACGCGCTGCGCGAGCATCTCTACGCGGGCCGGCTGGTGCGTTTGTGTCCGGCGTGGGTGTGGAAGCGCGTCACCCTCTTCGCGTTGATGCCCAGCCGCACGCCGCGGCCGGTGCTGCAGGCGTTCCTCGCGATGGTCGAGGAGCAGCTCGCCCTCGATGCCGTGCGGTGGGGGGCGCCCGCGCGCAGTCGGGCTCCGTCGAAATGAGCGGTCCTGCGCGCCAGGTTGATGGAAGCCGCGTCAGTCGCCGCCCTTCAACCCACCCAGTTCATTCGCGTTTCAGGGTGCGGCGAAAGCTGCATGGCCTCAGGGGTGAACCCGTTTCACCCCAGAGAGATCACCATGCAGAAGCACAATCACGTCCCCACGCTCGCAGACGTCGAGATCAACGGAGTCACGCTGGAGGAGGCCGTCGAGAAGGTGCAGCACCAGGCGAACAAGGTCGTGAAGAGCACCGAGAACGTCGTGCGCCGGTACCCGCTGCGTTCGATGGGCGTGGCCGTGGGCTCGGGGGTCGCGGCGGGCGTGGTGGTCGGCGTGGCCGCGCATGCCTTCATCGCGTCGCGCAGGCACCCGCCCACGGTCCTCGAGCGGCTCGGCACCGTCGCCATCATCGGTTCGGCGGTTCGTGGCATGAGCTCCCTGTTTCGCCGCTGAGCATCGGCTACAACCTCCCCCGGCTCACACCGGGGGACCACCATGGAAGCGATCGACTTTCCGATGCACAAGGGCGCGCGTACGTCGCTCATCGTCGTGGGCGTGTTGCTGTGCCTGCTGTGCTTCACCATTCCCTTCGGCATCTACATCTTCATTCGCATCGGCAGTTGCCGCGTGCGGCTGACGTCCTCGGGGCTGGAGGCGCGGGGGCTGGTGACGGACCTGGTGAACTTCGATGACGTCGAGCGCGTGGGCGTGTTGCGCGTGCCCGTCGTGGCGCGTGGCATCGGCGGCATGCTGGCCCGCATGAAGCTCGACAACATGAACGAGGGCGTGAACCTCGTCTTCCGCCTGCGCAATGGGAAGGACGTGAAGTTCGCGGCCAACCAGTACGAGCGACACCAGGAAATGCTCGAGAAGGTCGCGGCCTCGGTGCGCAAGCCCATGGAGACCATCACCATGGGGTTGCTGAGCTGGAAGTGGCCTGAGCGCACGGCCTGATCATGCCGTTGCAGTGAGTCGATGACGGGCCACTCTGAAAGAGTGGTTTGGGCCCGAAAAAAATCCGGAGTGGTCTGCGGGTATCGGCGCATGGGCTCCGGAAGATGGGGCCCGTCGGTCGACCTGACGCGAGGGCACGTCGAAGGCCATCGCTGAACGCGTGTTCGCCGGCGTGTAGGCGAGGTGGGCTGATCAGCGATGTGACGGGCGGGACCGGCCTCGTCCCGCGGCGCCCGAGAAGGCCACGCTGAAGGAGTCGAAGCGCGAGTCAGCCTCATGCACGCCCCCTTGTCGGAGGCAGAACGTCACCAGGTGCATCGAGACGACTGATCAGCGCTCGCTGGCGTCAGCGAGGGTCAGCGGGCCAGGTAAGCGGGCACCCAGCCGGCGGAGTCTGGCCCAAGCGGCCCAGGTGCCACAAACGGTCCGCACATATTTGTCGTCAGGAAGCATTTTTGTGCGGAGCACGCACCGCCACTTTCGACGGCTCTGGCATCGATGGACGAGACCGATTGCGCCTCTCGAGACGCATTCGCCTCGGGGATCGAGAAGCGTGAGTACGCCGGCGTCACCGTCGTGCGCTCCTTCTCGAGTTACGAGCGATCTGCGCCGAAGGAACGGACTCGTGAGGGACGAGTGCGCCGTCGGGACTGAAGCGAAGCAGCAACTGAATGCCGCGGCTCCATCGTGCGACGTTACTCCCGTCGTACTGGCCAACGTCGAGGTGCCGGCCTCGCAGCTCGTCGGGCCGCTCGGCGACGGCGCCGAGTCGA